>JBJSYU010000026.1:0-2930 GCA_046089945.1 Candidatus Methylumidiphilus sp. | reverse complement strand
AAGGCTTCGTTCGACACCTTGAATGTTGACTTAGGCCGTGTTGCTCTGATAGTGATTTCGTGCATAAATTGCTAACGGATAAATTTGGGGAGATTCCGGGGGTTGTATTTCTGAATTATTGGGATCAACCTACTTTATTTGCCCAACATTTTCAGCATCCTTCTAGTTCAGGGATTCAGCGCTATGTACAAATAGCCATTCGTGGCTGTGATTTGCTTGAGCAGCGTATTGGACTGGACTGGAGTTCCTGCTTGCACTGGGAAAGAATTTATGAAGAAACATGCCAAGACCGTATTGTAGATAAACAAAGTGGCTGCTTGAATATTGAGAATGCATTTTTTGCGGGTACGGAAGGTTCTCCAAGCTCAATGATCGTGTATGACGAAATTAAGCCTGATAAGTTATATGTTCGGGTCAAGGGAGGTCAGCAATGGCAACTATTGTCTTCGGTTGTAGATATTAATACGGTAGTCACTTATGAGTCCCATGAGTTGGAAGAGCAGCAGCCAATCTTCCCTGACTGATAGTCGGCCTTGTTACATGTCGCCGCAATACTATGGCAACGGCCATCGCTATTCCTACTTAAGCGCTGCAAACGGCAAAAACTCAGCCCCGATAAAACCACTCCAACCAACCCCAATACACCACAAAATTTACCGCCGTCAGCGGAACACCGACTTTGGCGAATTGGAAAAAACCCAGGCTGCCTTGGTGTTTTTCGGCGTGCTGGATGATGATGACATTGCTGGCGGCGCCTAAGACCAGCAGATTGCCGGCCAGGGTGCTGCCGGCCGCCAAGGCCAGCAGCGCCGCCGGGTAGGCGGCGGAGTGTTGCAGCCGCGGCAGGTAAAGGGCGAACAGCGGCACGTTGGAGACCAGTTGGTTGCCGCAGACGCCGATGCCCAGTACGGTGGGTATTGCCCGCAGATCCAGCGGGAAGCGGCGCAGCAGCCCTTGCAAAAAGCCGCTGTCCCAAACGCTGGCCATCAGCACGAACATCGACGCGAAAAACGCCAAGGTTTGCCAATCGATCTGGCGCAGCACGTCCAGCCGCCGCCGGCTGCACAGCAGCACCGGCAAGGCCCCGCCCAAAGCAATCCAACTCAGCGCGAAGCGCGGCCCCCCGTAGGCCGCGACGGCGACGCGCGAAAGCGTCAACGCCACCACGATAAGCAAAGCCAGCCGCGCCCAACGCGCCAGTTCCGCGTCCAGCACGTCCACCGGCGTATGCGTCAGCGGGGCGTCGTGGAAGCTGGCGCGGAACATCACGCGCAGCAGGCCGAACGCCAAGGCGAGGTTGAGCAGGCTCGGCGGCCCCAGCGCGGACAGGAACGCCGAAAACGGTTCGGGCAGGGCGGCTTGCGCCGCAATCAGCAGGTTTTGCGGATTGCCGATGGGACTCATCGCGCTGCCCAAGGTGACGGCGAAGGCCAAGGCCAGCAGCATCAGCCGCTCGTCGAGCTTATGTTCGCGGGCCAGCCGCAGCACCAGCGGCGTGCCGATAATCGCCAGCGTGTCGTTCATCAGCAGCGCCGAGGCCAGCCCGCCGCCGAACAGCACCGCCAGCACCAGCGCCGAACTGGAGCGGATGCGCCAAAACAGCCGATAGGCGAGGCTGTACAAATAGCCGCTGGCCACCAGCGCCTGGCCGACCACGAACATGCCGAATAAAAACAGCATGACTTCGCGGTCGATGGCCGCGAAAGCGGCGGCGGGGCTGATTTGGCCGGTCGCCAGCACCGCCGCCGCACCGCCCGCCATTGCCTGCCAAATGCCGATGCGCCAATGGCCGACGCGGCGGGCGGCAATCAGCAGGAAGACCAGGGTTAGGGCCAGCAGGGAGATGTTCATCGGGCGTGGGGTGCGGTGGGAATGGGGCGTGGGCATTATAATGCCCGCGCCGCCCGGTCGGCCTGCGTCCGCCGTCCGCGCTTTTTCAGGAAAATCTCCCCTATGCCCAAAGCCCGCGCTGCGGGACACTAGCCGTCCGTCCCCTTTGGTGCCGCCGTTGAGCTTGCGCTTCCGTCTAAACCTGATGATTGCCCTGACTGTGCTGATTATCGTCGGCGTCGGGGCGCTGTTTGTCGTCCACAACGCCCGCCGCTCGGTGTCTGAAGAAGTGCGCTCGTCGGTGGACATGGCTTTGCAACTGGTGGACGCCGGGCTGTCGCGCAGCGGCGGACAGGAAAAGCCGATGCTGGCGTGGCTGGCGGAATTGGCGCAGATGGAAAAAATCCGCCATCTGCGCATCCAGATGCGCCAGCCGGCGCAGTCGGTCGTCACGCTGTCGCGCAGCCCGCCGGGGCAGGGCGACAGTCGCGCCCCGCAATGGTTTGCCTGGGCGGTGACGCCGGCCTTGACGGTCGGTGAGAAAGAAGCCGAGAGCGCCGACGGCACGCCGATCCGCATTTTGATCGAGGCCAACCCGGCGGACGAAATCGCCGAGGCTTGGAACGAGGCGCGCAGCTTCCTGTTGTTCATGCTGGCGTTGGCGGCGGCCGTCGCCGGGCTGGTACATGTGACCTTGGGGCGGGCGTTCAAGTCGGTCGGCCAAATCCTGCAAGGCATGGAGGACATCGAACATGGCGACTACGGCAAGCGTTTGCCGCGCTTCGGCCTACCGGAGTTTGACCGCATTTCCGCCACCTTCAACCACATGGCGGAGGCTTTGGCCAAATCCCGCGACGACAACCGCAGCCTGACCCGGCAGTCGTTGCGTGTGCAGGAGGAGGAGCGGCGCTATCTGGCGCAGGAGCTGCACGACGAGCTAGGCCAGTCGTTGAGCGCGATTAAAGTCATGGCGGCCTCGCTGCGCAATGCCGGCGGTGCGGCTGCGCCGCCGGCGCAGACCATCATGGATCAATGCGACCGGCTGTTCGGCGTGGTGCGCGGCATGATGCGGCGGCTGCGCCCGCTGATGCTGGACGAAC
>JBJSYU010000025.1:0-12104 GCA_046089945.1 Candidatus Methylumidiphilus sp. | reverse complement strand
CTGTTGGACATGGAAGAAAAGGCGCTGTCCGGCTGTTCCGGGTTCTGTGTGCGGATCGTCGGCAACGGCCACGGCGCCAGCGAACGGCTGGTGCTGTCGCCCGGCCACCCCGAAAACGGCATCTTACACATGCCGGGCGGCCAGTCCGGCCACCCGCTGTCGGCCAATTACCGCGACCAGCAAACAGCCTGGGAAAACGGCGCACCGCTGCCGCTGTTGCCGGGGGAAACCCGGCACAGCTTGGCTTTGCTTCCGGGGAATTAAGGGATGCGTAGGGCATTGACGATGCCGCTGTCTTCATCCACTTTCACGCATTGGCGTTCGACGACTCAATCCAGTGCAGGTCTGCCATTCACGACGCACTCGTAAGCCTCCACCGGAATACCTCGTAGAATACTTTTGTCGTTGTAGTGCAGCGTGGTCAAGTCTTTGTCCGCTTTCCCCTCGCCCCTTGGGAGAGGGCAGGGGTGAGGGCTTGGCCGTGGCGCATTTTCTCCGTGCGGCAGTCGGCGGCGGCGAGGGTTTTGCCGGTGGTTTCGATTGTGAACGGGTAAGTCTCCGCGGTTTCATAGTTCACATGCCAATCGGCCAACTTGCGCCCGGAGCCGAGCTTGGGATCTACCGGATCACCGCAGGCTTTTTGCCGGCAAGGATGCCGGCGCTCCGACAACTGCCAGCCTGGCCGTGCCGCGCCCAGCCTCAAACCCCATGCAACTTACGCTTGCGCCAAAACGTCGCCCGGCTCATGCCTAGCAGTTTGGCGGCGGGGTCGATTTTGCCGTCGGCAGCAGCGAGGGCTAGGCGCAGGCGGGTGGCTTCGTCGGGCGGCGGGGCGACGACAGACAGAGCGGCGGGGGCGGCAGCGGCGGCAGGTTCGCGGAATTCCGGCGGCAGGTCGTCCAGCCTAAGGTCGGCGCCGCGCCCGACGGCATAGGCGTATTCGACGACGTTTTGCAGTTCGCGCACATTGCCGGGCCAGGGGTGGTCGAGCAGGGCGCGGGTCGCGGCGGGTTCGACGCGGGCGATTTGCCGGTGGCCGCGGGCGTTGTGGCGGTGGATCAGCCGCCACAGCAGCAGGTTGACATCCAGCCGGCGCTCGCGCAGCGGCGGCAGGAAGATCGGCACGACGCGCAGCCGGTACATCAAATCTTCGCGGAAGCGGCCTTCTTTGACTTGTTCGCGCAGCGAGCGGTGGGTGGCGGCGACGATGCGCACATCCACTTTCACGGCGCGGTCGCCGCCGACCGGCACGAAGTCGCGCTCTTGCAGCACGCGCAGCAGCTTGGCCTGCAATTCCATCGGCAGTTCCGCCACTTCGTCCAAAAACAAAGTCCCGCCGTCGGCGCGTTGGAACACGCCGGCATGGTCTTTCACCGCGCCGGTGAAGGCGCCGCGCACATGGCCGAACAATTCGCTTTCCAACAGGCTAGGCGTCAGCGCGGCGCAGTTGACGGCGAGGAACGGCCGGTCGCGGCGGTGGCTTTCCTGGTGGATGGCTTTGGCGACAAGCTCCTTGCCGGAGCCGGTTTCGCCGCGTATCAGCACCGTAGCCTCGGTTTCGGCGACATTGCGGATGATTTGGCAAGCCTGCTTCATCGCCGGGTCGCGGGTGAAAATGCCATGGAATTCTTCTTCGCCGTCCGGCGGGGTTTGCGCGGCGGCGGTCGGTTCGGCTTCCGGCCACAGCGTTTCGACCGCCCCGGCGAACTGCCCGGCGGCGTCAAAAAACGCCCGCGCAAAGCGCCGCACCCGCACCCGGCCGCCGTCGGCGCGGCTCAGCAGCGCGGCGGCGTCTTTGATGCTGCCTTGTTCAGAGACGCAGCAATAGGCTTGCCCGTCGGCGCAGCGTAGGGCCAGTCGGCAGGGCTGGCCTAGCACATGTTCCGCGCTGTAGCCGAGCAGGCGTTCGGCGCCTAGGCTCCAAAACAACACGTTGCCCTCGGCATCGACCGCATACAGCGCGGCTTCGCCGAGCAGTTCGGACAGAGCTTCGACGGCGAGGCTGGGGCCGATTTGGCTCAGCCAGCGGTTTAGAAAGGGCGAATATTGGCTCATCGGTTTGGCTCTTAAGGTGTTGCGGATGATTCACGGGCTGTATCGCATGTTTCAGGGTTTGACACAAGCGAAACGCCGGGGCTGGCGCGGAAGGCCCGTCTGGCGGCGTCTGCGGGCTTGGCGCCGGCTTTGCTTGGCAGCAGCGCAGCATCCCCACCGTCAACCGAGGCAAGCCGTTATGATCTTCCATCAGTTCTTTGAAGCAGACACCGCCACCTATTCCTATTTGCTGGCCTGCGAGCGCAGCGGCGAGGCGGCGCTGATCGATCCGGTCGCCAGCGAGGTGGAGGCGTATGTGCAGATGCTGGACGCCTTGGGCCTGACATTGCGTTACACGCTGGAAACCCATGTCCACGCCGACCACATCACCGGGGCCGGGCGGCTACGCGAGCGGCTGGGCAGCCAAAGCGTCGTCCACCGCGACGGCGGGGCGGCTTGCGCCGATGTGCAGGTCGGCGACGGCGACACGCTGGCGGTCGGCGATTTGCGGCTGACGGTGCGCCACACGCCCGGCCACACGGCGGGCTGCGTCAGTTACGTGATGGCCGACCGCGTGTTCACCGGCGACGCGCTGTTGATCGGCGGCAGCGGGCGGACGGATTTCCAGCAGGGCGACGCCGGGCGGCTGTACGATAGCATCCATGCGCAGTTGTTCAGCCTGCCGCCGGAGACCTTGGTGTATCCGGGCCACGATTACCACGGCAACACGGTGTCCACCATCGGGCAGGAGATGGCGCAAAACCCGCGCATCGGGCAGGGCGTCAGCCGCGAGGCGTTCATCGAGACGATGGAGAATTTGCAACTGGCCTATCCGCGCCACATCGACCAAGCGCTGCCGGCCAACCAAGCCTGCGGCCAAGTCGCCAGCGGTGCGCAGGCTTGAGGCGGCCGCGATGTTGACGCTGCTGTTGTTGTCCTTGGCTATTGGCGTGCTGCTCGGCCTGCTCGGCGGCGGCGGGTCGATTCTGACCGTGCCGGTGCTGGTGTATGTCGCCGGGCTGGAACCGAAGGCGGCGATTGCCGCGTCGCTGGTGGTCGTCGGCTGCACCAGCCTGACGGCGATGTTCAGCCACGCCCGCAGCGGGCGGGTGTGCTGGAAGACCGGCCTGCTGTTTGGGCTGGCCAGCATGCTGGGCGCATACGGCGGTGGGCGGGTGGCGGCGTTCGTGCCGGGCGGGGCGCTGTTGCTGCTGTTCGCCGGGCTGATGCTGGCGACGGCCTATGCGATGCTGCGCGGCGGGCGGGCCGGCGTCCACGACGCGGCGCCGGCCGCCGCGCCGCTGTGCCCGTTGCGCCTGCCGCTGCTGCCGATTGTGTTCGACGGCCTGCTGGTCGGGGCCGGCACCGGGCTGGTCGGCGCGGGCGGCGGCTTTTTGGTGGTGCCGGCGCTGAACTTGCTCGGCGGCTTGCCGATGCATGCCGCCGTCGGCACCTCGCTGCTGGTGATTGCGATGAAATCGGCCGCCGCCTTGGCCGGCTACGCCAGCCATGTGGACATGGATTGGGGCTTGGTCGGCACGGTCACGGCGGCGGCGGTGGTCGGCGGCGTGGTCGGCGAGCGGCTGTCGCGCCGGGTCAGCGGCGGCAGGCTGCGGCGCGGCTTCGGGGTGTTTGTGACGATGGTCGCCTTGTATGTGCTGTGGCGGGAATTGAAGGCGGAGATGCTGCTGGACGCGGTGCGGCTGGTGTTCGCCCATGCCGAATTTTTCTTCGGCGCGTTGAGTTTGCTGCTCTTGCACAGCCTGTACCGCATGGGCCATTGGATACATGGGCAGCGCGGCGGATTGCGTTAGGCGTTGCCGCCAAACCGCCGGAAGCGCAGTGTTCCGCCGATTCGGCTTGCGCAATTTCGGTTAAGGCCGCAAAATTCCGCCGCTTACAATCAATCTAAAGAGGAGAGGCAGCTATGAAATTCGATTTTAAACGGGCCTTGGTGAAAGAGGTCAACATCGGTTTGCAGGAGCAGAAGATCCGTTACGCCGCCGGCAGCGCATTGCTGGTGACGTCCGTGTTTATGGGCAATATCCCGCTGTTGGTGCTGGGCGCGGCCGGCGTCGCCACTGGCTTCATGCGCTGGTGCCCGGCGTATTCCGGCCTGAGCAAGACGACGGTGGACCCGAACGAGCCGCCGCCTGCGGAAAAAGCCTGCTGCGGCGGGCATGGTCACGGCCACTAAGGCTTGATGATAGGGGCGGCTTCGGCCGCCCCTTTGTTGTTGAGGGCCGCAACCGCCGCGCTAATCCTCGCGCTTGAATTCGCCCTCGATCACCCGCGTTTCCTCCGCCGCCGGACTGGCGCCGCCCGGCCGCGCCAAGCGGCTGTTCACCAGCCAAGCCGCAAGCAGGCGTCGGCTGAATGGAATCAGGCACAGCAATCCCGCCACGTCCGACAAAAACCCCGGCAGCAGCAGCAAGGCGCCGCCGGCCATGATGACCGCGCCGTTGACCAGCTCGGCGGCGGGCAGTTCGCCCCGGTTTAGGCTTTGCTGCACACGGTTCCACGTCGTCCAGCCCTGGGTTTGCAGCAGGTAAGTGCCCAGGCCCGCCGCGCCGAACAGCAGGGCCAGCGTGGGCAGGAAACCCACCAGACTGCCGATCTGGATCAACAGGTAGATTTCCAAAATGGGCAGGGCCAGCAGAGCCAGCAACACCCCTTGCGCTATGTTCATCGTATTCCTCGCAACGTTTACAAATGCCAAAACTTTCAACCCTTGTGCCAGAACCATGGAATATTGTCTAGTTTTATGCGCCTGCCCGGCCGGCGATGCCGCCCAATCCCTGGCTGAAATCCTAGTCCGCGAACGTCTCGCCGCCTGTGTGAACATCCTGCCGGGGGTTTTGTCTGTGTATGTCTGGCAGGGCGCGTTGGAACATTCGCCGGAAAGCCTGCTGCTGATGAAGACCCGGCGCGACGCCTATCCGCAGTTGGAGACGCGGCTGCGCGCACTGCACCCCTATGAACTGCCGGAAATTGTCGCCATCGACATTGACCACGGCCTCCCCGAATACCTGAATTGGATTAGCCAATGCCTGTCCAGCGCACCCTGAGCCTTTGCCTGCCACTGTTCCTGCTGCTGTTTGGCTGGGCGGGCGTGGCGGCCGCCATCGCCCCGTCCGAACTGCTGCCGCCGGAACAAGCCTTCCGCCTGGAGGCGAAGGCGCAGGACTCAGGATTAGTCCTGCTGTCTTGGGACGTGGCCCCCGGCTATTACCTGTACCGCAGCAAATTCAAGTTCACCTCGAAAACCCCCGGCGTGACTCTGGGCGAAGCGCAGTTCCCGGCCGGCAAGATCAAGCACGACGAGCATTTCGGCGAAATGGAAATCTACCAAGGCCGCTTTCAAGTGACACTGCCGCTGGCGCGGGACAAGCCGTCGATTGTCGCGGCGGAATTGGAAGTCGCCGTGCAAGGCTGCAACGAACCGGCCGGCGTGTGCTTTCCGCCCTACAAGCAAAAGCTGCTGTTGAGCCTGCCGCCGCCCGCCCCTGCCGTAGCCGCCCCGCCCTCCCCTGCCGACGCCGCGCCGCCGGTGGTGGCCGACAATCCGCTGGGCAAACTGGCGCAGATGTTCGGCGGTGCGCAGGACAAACTACTGCCGCCGGAACAAGCGTTCCGCTTCAGCGCCCAAGTCAAAGACGCCGCCACCGTCCGCGTGGATTGGCAAATCGCCCCCGGCTATTACCTGTACCGCGACCGCTTCAAGTTCGCGCTGCTGGACAATCCCGGCGTGGCACTTGGCGAGGTTCAGATGCCCGCAGGCGTCACCAAACAGGAAGAAGAAGGGCCACGGCAGGTGTTTTACGACGACATCGGCTTCGATTTGCCGCTGAAGCGCTCAGACGATGGCGCGGCGACGATCCGCTTGCAGGCGAAATTCCAAGGCTGCGCCGAGAAAGGCGTGTGCTATCCGCCGATGGAGCAAATCGCCAGCCTCGATCTGCCCGCCGCGCCAGCCCAGCCGGACGCCGCGCCCGCCGCGTCCAAGCCGCCGCCGCCCGCCACGGCCAAACCGAAAACCGCCGAACATGACCGCATCGCCGACTCGCTGCGCCATGACTCGGTGTGGCTGGTCGCCGCCAGCTTCTTCGGCTTCGGCCTGTTGATGGCGTTTTCGCCGTGCATCTTCCCGATGATCCCGATCCTGTCCGGCATCATCGTCGGCCACGGCCACAAGCTCAGCCAAGCCCGCGCCTTTCTGCTGTCGTTAAGCTATGTGCTGGCGGCGGCTTTGGCTTATGCCGTGTTCGGCGTGTTGGCCGGGCTGTTCGGCGGCAATTTACAGGCGACGCTGCAAAACCCCTGGGTGCTGGGCGCGTTCAGCGGCGTGTTTGTGCTGCTGTCGCTGTCGATGTTCGGCTTTTACGAACTGCAAATGCCCTCGTTCATCCAGTCGCGGGTGTCGGAACTCAGCCACAAGCAAAAAGGCGGCACCCTGACCGGCGCGGCGGTCATGGGTGCGTTGTCGGCCTTGATCGTCGGCCCGTGCATGGCCGCGCCCCTGGCCGGGGCGCTGATTTACATCGGCGAGACCGGCGACGCCGTGCTGGGCGGGCTGGCCTTGTTTGCGATGGGCTTAGGCATGGGAGTGCCGCTGCTGGCCATCGGCCTGTCGGCGGGGACGCTGCTGCCGCGCGCCGGGGTGTGGATGAACGCGGTGAAGTCGTCGTTTGGCGTCGGCATGCTGGCGGTGGCGGTGTGGCTGCTGTCGCGGGTGCTGCCGCCGCCGGTCACGCTGTCGCTGTGGGCCTTGCTGCTGATTGTCCCGGCGATTTACCTCAGCGCCTTGGACAGCCTGCCGCACGACGCCTCCGGCTGGCGCAAGCTGTGGAAAGGCGTCGGTGTGGCGATGCTGGCCGAGGGCGTGCTGATGCTGATCGGCGTGTCGCAAGGCGGCGGCGACCCGCTGCAACCTTTGAAAGGTCTGGCCCTCGCCGCAGGCGGGCGGGCGTCGGCGCAGGCGGCGACGCCATTCCGCCGCGTGGCGGACACCGCCGAACTGGACGCCGCGCTGCAAGCCGCACAAGCGCAAGGGCGCTGGGTGATGCTGGATTATTACGCCGACTGGTGCGTCTCCTGCAAAGAAATGGAGCGCGAAACCTTTGCCGACCCGCAAGTCCGCCGCGTGTTCGACAAGATGCTGCTGCTGCAAGCCGATGTCACCGCCAACAGCGACGAAGACGCCGCCTTGCTCAGCCGCTTTGGGCTGTACGGCCCGCCGGCCACGCTGTTCTTCGGCCGGGACGGCGTGGAGCGCAAAGACTACCGCGTTGTCGGCTTCATGGGGCCGGAAGCGTTTCTGGCGCATCTGCGCGAGGTGATGCGATGAGCTGGGCGCACAAGGCCATCACCGCGCTGCTGTTTTTGGCCGCGTTGGCCTTGGGCGTCGCCGCCGGGCGCTGGCTGCAACAGCCCGCCCCCGCCGCTGCGCCTATCGATTGGACGCTGGCTTTCCCCGACTTGGACGGCAAGCCGCATCAACTCAGCGAATGGCAGGGCAAAATCCTCATCGTCAACTTCTGGGCAAGCTGGTGTCCGCCCTGCGTCGAGGAAATGCCAGAATTCGCCAAGCTGCAACAGGAATTGGCCGGGCAAGATGTGCAGTTCATCGGCATCCTGGTCGAAGACGAAGCCGCCGAGGCCCAGGCATTCCTGCAAACCCACCCGGTCAACTACCCGATACTCAACGGCGCCATCGGCGGGCGCGAATGGCTGGCCCAACTGGGCAACGACGCCGGTGTGTTGCCGCTGTCGCTGGTCTACGGTCGGGACGGCACACTGGCCTATCGCCGGGCCGGGCGCTTCGGCCGCGACGAAGTCCTTAAGCAATTGACGCCGCTGCTGCGCTGAGCGGCCACCCCGCGCCAAGCAGTGGCGTCAACGCAGCGGCGGACGCCCCAAGGCCGCGCAAGTCCCGGCACTGGGGCAAAACCCATTCGGGCCTTGGAAAAGCCGCCGCCAACGGCGTCGGGGCAGATGGTACAATAAGCCCCCGACACGCCAAACACGATCTGCGCAATTTATTGATTTAAAAGCATATACCTAAGTTGCCCAAAGGCTTGGCGCCAGGATTGCTGGCTTACGCGCAAGACGCGCAAGCAAACCTCATTGCCGTTGCGCAACCCGTTTTCTGCCTCCTAAGCGAGGCACCCTAGACATCCAAATCCACCCCTGACCACAACCGAGGCAAACACTTATGCTGAACTGGGACGACCCCCTCACCGCTCTGGCCCCCGCCAAACCCCGCAGCAAACCCTCCGCGCCGTCCGGCCTAGGCGACAGCCAGCCGACGCCCTTGCGCACCGCGTCCGCAGCCGCCGCAGACGCACAAAAAGCCACGGCACGCGCCGAAGACAGCGGCTTCCGCTCCGCCAGCCTAGCCTACCCGCAGGCGGCCGCCAATCAAGAGACCGCTCCGCACACCGGCGCCACCGGCCTGGAAACCATCGAAATGGGCGCCAAGCGCATCCAAGTCGATGACAAGAAAATCATCAACTGCCGCGCCGATCTCAACCAACTGGTGCCGTTCAAATACCAGTGGGCTTGGCAGAAATACCTAGACGCCTGCGCCAACCACTGGATGCCGCAGGAAATCAACATGACCGCCGACATCGCGCTATGGAAAAGCGCCGACGGCCTGACCGCCGACGAACGCGCCGTCATCATGCGCAACTTAGGCTTTTTCTCCACCGCCGATTCCCTGGTCGCCAATAACTTAGTGCTGGCGGTATACCGCCACATCACCAACCCCGAATGCCGCCAATACCTGTTGCGCCAAGCCTTTGAAGAAGCGCTGCACACCCACGCCTACCAATACGCCGTGGAATCCCTAGGCATGGACGAAGGCGAAGTGTTCAATATGTACCGCGAAGTGCCGGCGGTGGCGCGCAAGGCGGAATGGGCGCTGCCGTTCACGCAGTATTTGGCAGACCCGCATTTCCACACCGGCACACCGGAAAACGACCAAAAGCTGCTGCGCGAACTCATCGCGTTTTATGTGGTGTTTGAAGGCATATTCTTTTATGTCGGCTTCACGCAAATCCTCTCCATGGGCCGCCGCAACAAAATGACCGGCACCGCCGAGCAGTTCCAATACATCTTGCGCGACGAGTCCATGCACATGAATTTCGGCATCGACGTCATCAACCAAATCAAAATCGAAAACCCCTGGCTGTGGACGGATACTTTTAAATCCGAAATCGCCGCGATGATCCGCGAGGCGGTGGAAATTGAAACCCAATACGCCTACGACACCATGCCGCGCGGCATTTTGGGGCTGAATGCGCCGATGTTCAAAGAATACCTGCAATTCATCGCCAACCGCCGCTGCGCCCAAATCGGTTTGCCTGAGCAATACCCAGGCGCCAGCAACCCGTTCCCGTGGATGAGCGAAGTGTTGGATTTGAAGAAGGAAAAGAACTTCTTTGAAACCCGCGTCACCGAATATCAAACCGGGGGGGCGTTGTCTTGGGAATGAACATCCGCGACACCTTCGCGCAGTCCAACCAATTCGCAAAAAAAAGCACGCGGACGCGCGTTTTTCTGGAAAACCGCATTTTGTCAGCCCAGATGGCCGGGGCGTTTGCCC
This sequence comes from Candidatus Methylumidiphilus sp., assembly GCA_046089945.1. GTDB lineage: Bacteria > Pseudomonadota > Gammaproteobacteria > Methylococcales > Methylococcaceae > Methylumidiphilus. The sequence goes on along the minus strand of JBJSYU010000025.1, from coordinate 2,464 downwards.
TGCTAAGCGTAGCGCTGGCGGCGGGGGATTGGGCCATCGACAGCGACAACGCGGGCCGTGCGCTAGCGCTGCGCGTGGTCGTGGCGGTGCTATTGTCGATTGCGGCCCTAGTCACATGGCTGTCCAATTCCCTCATCGCAAGCTATGCCGCCACTTACATTGCGCTAGCGCTTGGCGAAGCATTGTTCGGCATCCTGCTGCAAAAGCTGAATGGTGGCATCCTGTTTGGCGTTGGCGAATATCTCTATTTCTTACTGGGTTCAGCGGTATTGGGCATGATTTACCCGCTCAACCTCAATCTGCTGGGCTGCGTCATGCTGATGGCATTGCCCAGCGCATTGGGGCTGTTCAGCGAAATCGAGTTTCCCCACATACTGTACGCATCGGTCATTGTGCCCGCAGGCATAATTACCCTGCTGGCGCATTGGCGGATGCGGACTCTGGCGGTCGATAATGTCCGCCTGCGGCAGGAAATCGAATCGTCCGCGCTGGCCGACCCGGACACCGGATTGGCCAATATGCGCGGCTTGGAGCAGGCGTTCCGGCGTCTGGCCAAGCTGGGACTCGCCAAACCCTTGCAGCAGTTTCTGCTGTTTATCGAAATCGACGGCTTGGACGGCATCAAAAAATATCACGGGGAGGAGTTCGCGCATTTCCTGCGCGCCGAATTCGGCGAACTCATCAATCTGTCGTTCCGCAACCGGGATATCACCGCCAGTGTCGATAATGAATTTGTCTGCGTTTTGCTACATGTCTCGCGGGAAACCGCCTTCGACATTGCCGAGCGCTTCCGACTAGCCGTCGCGGCAAAAGAATTTGACTGCGCAAGTGCGCGCACCGGCAGGTTTAGTTGCACCGTCAGCATTGGCATCGTTTCCGCCGACACCAAGGATCAAGTGAGAGCCCTGCTAAACCACGCCCGCATCGGCGCCGACCAAGCGCAAGGCCGGGGCGGCAACCAGTGCGTGTGTCTGTGAGGCGGCAATCTCCTGGCGAAGTTGCGCCGCTGCCGGTCTAGCCGACGGCGTCTCGCCGCGCCGCGATGGCATATTCCTCCACCACCCTGCCGCCCAGCAAATGCTCCTGGATAATCCGCTCCAAAACCTCAGGCTCGCAATTGCGATACCAAACCCCTTCCGGATATACCACGGCGACCGGCCCGGCGCAGCACACTTGCAGGCAATTCGCCTTGCTGCGGAAAAGCCCGACATGGCCTTGTTTTCTTAACTCGGCAATCCGCCGCTTCAGGTATTCCCAAGATTCCAGGCTTTCGGCCTTGTCGCAGCATTTCGGCTTGGTCTGGTCGCAGCACAGGAAAATATGCCTTTTGATGTCCGCCAGCCCTAAGGTCTCGGCAATATCGGCGAGTTCTTCCACGTTTGTGTCCATCAATAATGCCCTCTTGTTTATGCAAGCTTTAGCGGTTGACCTTGAGCAAGTCCACCTCGAAAACCAAAGCGGCGTTAGGTGGAATCAACCGACCCGCGCCGCTTTCCCCATACGCCAAACCCGACGGAATGAAAAACCGGTATTTGCCGCCTTCCTTCATCAACTGCAAGCCTTCCGTCCAGCCAGGTATGACCCCATTCAACGGAAAGGAAATGCCCTGTCCGCTGTCAAATTCCTGTCCGCTGATTAAGCTGCCCTTGTAATTGACCGTGACGCTGTCCGTCGCGGCAGGCTGTCGGCCCGCCCCGGCCTGCAAAACCTGATACTGCAAACCGCTGGCGGTCTTCACCACGCCCTCCTTCTTGGCATTTTCCGCCAGAAACACCTCCCCGGCTTGCTTGCTTTGCCCAGAGTCGCTTTTTTGGCACCCTCCTAAAAACCCAAAAAGCATCGCCGCCAATACTGTGCGCAACCACAATTTATTACCCATGCAAACCCCCAATGCTGAAATTAGACAAAAACCTCAAGGCCCGTTGCCGCGATTCCGGATGCGCCGCCACACGGCAAAAGCGCGGCAAAAGACACGCAATTATAACGGCTCAACACCCAATGGCGGTGCGCTTCGGCCACTTATTTTGCGCAAGGGCGCAGCCGTTGCGGCGACTAGCGGCCTCTTTTGCCGACACGGGCAGGCGCTTGCCCCGCCTGCGATCTGAAAAATTAACTTTAAAATACATTGACATAGAATTAATCCACCGCTTGTCGCCAGGCCTTGCCGTCGCCAGCGGCGCCCGCGCCGGGGCTTGCCTGAACTGAGAATTGCCCAACACCCCGCAATGTGCTACCACACACCCGGCATTATCGCTATAATGTCAGGCTTTTCCCGATTCCATAAGAAAAAGCGCTGGACGCTGGGCCAAACCCGCGAGGTTTTGCCTGTCGCCTAAGCGGCCCTTAGGACACCCTTATTAAGCTTGCCAGTTCTAATAGTATGCTCCTCAACAGTATCAGCCCCAAAAATATCCTTTCGTTTGGCGACGATCAAACCCCCATCGAGTTGACCCGCCTTAATATC
>JBJSYU010000024.1:0-9122 GCA_046089945.1 Candidatus Methylumidiphilus sp. | reverse complement strand
CGCAACTGGCCGATTTTTTGGGCGAAGAACAGTCCGACGCCGTGCGCTGGTTTGAGACCCACAAGCGCAGCTTCACGCTCAGCCGCACGCCGCTGGACATCGCCGGCGAATTTTCCAAATTCCACCAAGGCAGCGGCGCGGCCTGGATATTCACCTCCGCCACGCTCAGCGTCAACCACGACTTCGGCCACTTTGCCCGCTCGCTGGGCTTGAGCGCCGCCGCCGCGCAGTCTTGGGAAAGCCCGTTCGACTACCGCAGCCAAAGCATGCTGTATGTGCCGCAGGACATGCCTGACCCGACCGACCGCACGATCAACTACACGGCGGAAGTGGTCAACGCCGCCGTGCCGGTGTTGAAAGCCAGCCGTGGGCGGGCGTTCATGCTGTTCACCAGCCGCGCCGCGTTGCAGACGGCCGCCGAATTGCTGCCGAAGTTTGTCGATTACCCGTTGTTTGTGCAGGGCAGCCAGCCGAAGGCCGCGCTGCTGGAAGCCTTCAAGCAGGCCGGTGACGGCGTGTTGCTCGGCACCGCCAGCTTTTGGGAAGGCGTGGACGTGCGCGGCGACGCGCTGTCCTGCGTCATCATCGACAAACTGCCGTTCGCCAGCCCCGGCGACCCGGTGTTGAGCGCCCGCATGGACGCCATGAAGCGCCAAGGCGTCAGCCCGTTCAACGCCTACCAACTCCCCGCCGCCGTCATCGCCCTGCGCCAAGGCGCCGGCCGGCTGATCCGCTCCAACGAAGACCGTGGCATTTTGATGCTGTGCGACCCGCGCCTGCTCAGCAAACCCTATGGCAAAGCGTTTTTAGACAGCCTGCCGCCGATGAAACGGACGCGGCTGTTGTATCGGGTGGAGGAGTTTTTTCAGGTTGAGCGGGATGGGGTGGGGGCTTAAATAATCCGGTTTTATCGTTTCTATGCTCTGCGTGGGAATGCAGTTCGGCAAGCTCTGCTTCCCTGTGCGCATCAGGAAGCGGAGCTTCCAAGACTGGGTTCCCAAGCAGAGCTTGGGAACCAGCGGAAAGCAGAGATTGGAAACCAGCGAAATTTTGATGATCGTTCCCACGCTCCGCGTGGGAATGCATTCGGCGACGCTCCCGCGTCGCGTCTTTTGGTGTTGCCATAGGGTATTGCGGCGGCGTGGGACACGGGCCGCAGAGCGGCTGGGGATGCATTCCCACGCGGAGCGTGGGAACGATAGATAAAGGATAAATAGCCGTCAGGCCGGGCTTGCGGGTGCGGTGGACAAGGCGGCGATGCGTTGCCGCAGGCGTTCGGCCTGTTCGGTTTGGCCGAGTTGCTCGGCGGCTTGCAGGGCGGTTTGCAATACTGCCAAACCGCGTTGAATTTCACCGTTTTCGCAGAGTAAGTTACTGTAGCTTTCACTCAAGAAGGCTAGTGCTTTGGTGTCTTGCAACTGCTCCATGATTTGGTAAGCCTCGGCTACATGCTCTAACGCTTTGGATTTCCGATCCAGCGCCCATTCAATCCTCGAAATATTATACAAAGCTAACGATTTTCTCCGCACATCGCCAAGCCGCTGGCAAATTGGCAGCACTTGCTCTGCATGGATGCGCAGCGCCTCGTCCAATTGGCCGAGGCGACACAGGATGTTAGCAATATTGCCTTGGGTCATAGCTATCGAAAGGATATCACCAAGACGCTGGTAAACCGGCAGCGTTTCTTTAGAATAGATGCGCAGTGCCTCATGCAACTGGCCTTGGCTGTGCAGGATATCGGCGATTCTACCTTGGATGATAGCTATCGAGCGCACATCACCAAGGTGCTGATAAACCGGCAGCGCTTCTTCGGAATAAATGCGTAGCGCCTCGTCCAATTGGCCGCGACTTTTCAGCATGTCGGCGATATCGGCCTGTGTCATAGCAATCAATCTGACATCGCAAAGGTGCCGATAAACCGGAAGCGCTTCTTCGGAATAAATGCGCAAAGCTTCGTCCCATTGGCCTCGACTTTGCAATATTCTGGCGATCTGAGCTTGGGTGCCAGCTATCGAACGCGCATCGCCGAGCCGTTCAAGTATCGGCATTAACTCCTCACGGTAGATGCGCAATGCCTTATCCGATTGTCCCAAGTTTTGCCACAATTTGGCGAGTTCACCCCACAACGGCCAAGCAATGTCCTCCGGCGGCGGCGGTTGGGATTGCAGAAAAGCCTGCAATTCGCTGATGCGCTGGCTGCGTTTGGCTAGGCTGCGGTTGTCGATGGGGTCGAGTTGAGGATTGGGCATTTCCCTAACTCCATCAACCGGCAGGGATGAAAAGCCGAATACCCCGCCGCGCCACGCCCACCAATCCGCCGCTTGCAAAGCCAGCTTGCGCACGGTCGCCGCGTCCAGCCACAGCAGCAGGCGCAACGGCAGCGCGGCGATGGCTTCACGGCGCAGGTTAAAAGCTCCCAAGCGGGTGTCGGTGAACCAGCGTTCGCCGCCGGTTATATGCACCGTGCCATGGTCGGCGGCTAGGCGCAGTAATTCGGCTTCCACGTCGGCAAATTCGGTATATTCCCCGGCGGCAAGGTCGATGCGCCCAGCCGTCAAACCCGCCTCCGCCAATACTTCGGCGATGCGCCGAATCAAATCCTCGCGCAGCGGCCAATCCACGCATTCGATAATCAGCAGTTGGAAACGTGCGCCGAAACGCAGGTCTTTCACCAGCCGCTGGAAATCCGCCCGGTTTTCCGGCGACAGTTCAGCGCCCGATTGATGGCGGGCAAACTCGAAGCGGGAGAAGGTGTTATCGGCTGCCATATTGAGCGTGTTATTGGGCTGCGTAGCGTTCAAACCGGGTTTTCTGCCGCCTTAACCGCCTGCGCCGCCGCCAAATGATAGCCATCCAACGTCCGCACCACCGGATGGCTGCGCCGCCACGAGCCGTCGTTGTATTCCAACAGGGCAAGGTTATATAGCAACCGGCGGATGCGTTCGTCGTTGCCGGTATGTTCGCTGTCGCGGTCGAGTTGCACCAAGGTTTTGTAGTCGTCGGGTTCTAAGAAACGCCGGTATTCAGAGGCCAGTTGGCGGATGGCTTGCGCGACGGTCGGCGCGTCGATATACCCGTCTTCGGCAAATTCGCAACATAGCTTTAGCAGCCGCAGCAATTCACGCGGATGCCCGCCGCTGTGTTCGATCAATTGTGTGATAACGGCCTCGTCGGCAAACACGCTGCGGTCGGCACGGCGCAGCAAGATTTCGCGCAAGGTCTGCCAGCCGGGTTCATGGCGCGCACCGGCTTTGTCGTAGAGTTTCATCATCGGCAGCATGAGGTCGGCGTCTAGGCGTTGGGTCAGATTGCCCTCGTATTTCAGGCTCAGCGGCGCGGTGTAAATGACATGCGCTTGAATCGCCAACAGCAGTTCGGCGTCTTCGACAAAAAAGCGCCGGGTGTCTTCGCCACGCAGTTTGTCGGTGCCGTCGATGATAAACAACACACGTCGGCCTATACCCTCCGCCTGTAACGCCGTTTCGGCTTGCTCCAGCATCTCGTTGAACGCTTCGGCAAACTGGCTGAAAGTGTTGCGGATGACTTTGCGCAAGGAATCTTTGTAGGTGGCATTGGCTTTGAATGCGCTGGTGAATCCGGCGAATAATTTCAACAGATAGGGGATGCCGCCGTCGATGCCCGCTGTGGCTTTCATTTCTACGCTGTAATCCTTCACGTCGTCAGCGGTCATCACCCGTTCGCCGAACCAATTTTCCAGCCCGGCCAATGCGTCAGTTCCCAGGTTGACCGACACTTGTGCGAGATCGGCCAGCAGCGCACGCGCCATTGCCATCAGCGTGTCGGCGTATTGCAGGTTGTTGCGATCCAGATCGATGCTGATATTGACTTCGACCACAAAGAAACGGTCGTTGCCGCCTAAATCGCGGGCATAACGGCGCAGTTCAGTGGTTTTGCCGCTGCCGGTGTGTCCGAAGAACAGCACATGTTTTTGCGCAGTCGGCATAAACCGAATCTGCTCGCCCGTCTGCCAAAGCCCAAATTTCCGCGCCAGCCGGGTATAGGTTTTCTGGCTACCCCGCGCCGCCTGTGTGTCCACATTGCGCGGGTCTTCCGGTTGCAGGGCTTCCTCATACTCGATCTTATGCATGACTTCGAGGAGGTCACGGGGGGCTTGATAGGACATGGCGTACTTGGGCAGATGTTTAAGTCGATGGGGCGGATAGTTTAGCGCGGAATCTGTGGCCACCCCATTTTATGGCCGGTTTGATGCGCTGGCGGTCATTCGACAAACGCCTGCAAGCCGGGGAATGAGCCTTTGCGGATATTGCAGAACAGCAGTTCCGGCAGGCTCATTAACACGCCTTTGCCGCCTTGCCAGAGGTTTTCGCCGCCGTCCCAGGGCCAGGTGAACAGGCCGGCGGCGCTTTGGCCGAGGCTGGCGGCGAGGTTGACACCGCCGGCCAGCGGGCGCGTCCAGCTTAGATCATCGGTGAAGAACACAAAGGCGGCGTCGCCCCGGTGCCAGCGGTAGAGCGCGGAACTGAGGACGTTGGATTCGCGGGCGGCGACGAGCAGCGGCGGTTCGCGCTGTTCGGCTTGGCGCAGGCGGCGTTGGCGGTAGGAGGGCAGTTCGGCGCTGGCGGTGACGTGCCAGTGTTTGCCGACGGCGGCAAACGCGGCGAATGGGATGAGCGCCGGGCCTTGCGCGTCAATCGTACCGCCCAAGCCGTCCGGCCCGTCGGCCCCGGCTTGGGCGATGACGCGGAAGATTTCGGTGGCGCAGTTGCGGCGCAGCAGGTCGTAGCGGTAGAGCGCTTGCAGTTGCCCGGCGTAGGCTTGCCGGTAGGCGGCCAGCGCGGCGGCATCGGCCTGCCAGGATGCCGCCGCCGCTGTGGGCTTGGACAGTTCGGCTTGCGCCGGCCGCGTGGGCGTCGGGGTCAGCGTGTTGAGTCTGGGGTTGCGGTTGTCGCGCAGCGCGGCGGCGTATTCGAGGTAAAGGTTGCCGGTTTGTTCCAGTTCGGCATAGGCCCATTCGTCCAGCGGCGCGGCCGCCGACAGCGCCGCCCGCGCTTGCGCAAAACGGGCGTGTTGGCGGGCGTGGGCGATGGCGATGCCGGGGTCGGTGGTGGCGGGGTCGGCCTCTTGCGCGGCGGCGGGTTCGGCCAAGTCCAGCAGCGCCAGGCGGCCGCTGGCAAGCGAGGCGTCCACGGCCAGCAGCCGCGCCAAGCCGATCAGCAAGGACACGCCCCAATCCGGGCGCGGTGAGTTGAGCAGCTTGGGCAGTTGCTGTTGGAGTGTGCGGCGGTAGCCTGCCAGCGCGCGGCGTTCGATGGCGCTGAGTTTGAATTCCGCGCCGTCGGCTGGCCGCAGCGCGTCGGGCCGCAGTGTTGCGCCTTGCGCCAAGGCTTGCAGCGCGGCCAACGCGGCGAGGTGGTCGGCGTAGCGGGCGGCAAAGCCGTAGTCGGCGGGCTGGAAGCGGTCTTCGGCGAGGTTTGGCGGTGGCAGCGCCTCGGTTTCCGGGCGCAATGCCTGCAAGCTGGCTTGTATGGCTTGGGCTTTGGCGGCGAGAAAATCGGCGCCGTGGTCGGCTTGAATCTGCTGGGCCAATGCGGCCAAGGGGCCGGCGGGCGTGGCGCGGGTGGCGGCATATTGCCAGCCGTCGGCGAAAAACAGCCCCAGGCCCGGCACCGCCAACCGCGCCGGCGGGTTTGCCTCCGCCGCCGCCAGACGGCGCAGGGATTCGAGCAATTGCCCGTCTTGTTCTAGGCTGGCAAGCCGGTCGAATTGTTCGTCTTCGACCCGTTGCCGCCGGTGGAAGCGTGCGCGCAGCCGGCCGAAGGTGGCGGCGTCGGCGGCGACGGCGTGCAGGCTGAGGGTGCGGTTTTCGCGTTCGCCGTATTGTTGGCGGAATGGCGCGAAGCCGTCGCGGCGGATGCGCAGCAGGCCGGGCGGTGTGTGCTGGAAGTGGAACACGTCCTCGTCCAGCTTCAGCGCGACATGCCCGCCGCTGGCGCTGCCTTCGCTGGCGTTGATGTAGATGAATTGGATGTCGTCCGCCGCGGCCGGCCCGCTGAGGCTGAACAGCGCTAGCGCGAGGCGCAGCAGGGCGGACGCCATGGGTTTATTTGCCGAAGCCCTCGGCGATGGCCTGCGCTTTCCAGGCTTCGCCGCCGCCTAGGCTGGCTTTGAACGCCTCGTATTGCGGCTGGCCCAGGCCGGCTTGGCGCAGTCCTTTGCCGATGGCGACATAGGTGGCTTTGTCTTCCTCCCAGTTGGCGATGCCGCTGGCGGCGGCGAGTTTGCCGATTTTCACGCGGAAGCTGTCGATTTTGGCGGAAGACGATTGCACATAGTCGGCGGTGTAGTCGGCGACTTCACGGGTGTAGGTTTGTTGCGGGCTTTCCGAGGAGCGCGAGCTGGAGGTGAACGGGCTGGCGATCATTTTGCCAAGGCTGGCCGAGGAGCCGACCGAACTGGTGGAGCTGTCGGAAAATGAGCAGGCGGACAGGACGGCGGCGGACAGCAGGGCAAGCGGCAGTGGGCGTGGGGGCATGGGTGTGGTCTCGATAAGGGGGTGGAAGGCGTTGGGCGGCAGTTTAGCGCAATATGCTTGCAACAAGAACGTGTCGCCCTGCCGTCTTTGGCTTAAATGCAAATGCCGGCAGGGATGCCGGCGCTACGTTAATACTGCCGACAATCTTCCCACACCACGCCGGCCTTCTGAGTTTGCGCCAGTAGCCAGGGCAGCGCGGTTTGCGCTTTGGGGTGGATGTCGTGGAACAGCATGACGCCATGCCGCCACAGCAGCATCAAGGCCATGACGCGCTGCGCGGCGGCGTCGGCGCTGACTTTGCCGTTCCAGTCTTGCGAGTCGATGTTCCAGAGCGCGACTTGCAAGCCGTGCTGGCTGAAAAACGCGCCGCTGTCGGGCAGGCGCTGCCCATACGGCGGGCGGAACCAGGGGCGGTATTGTTGCGGCAATAGGCGCTTGACGAGGTTTTGCGTGTCGATGACCGAGGCTTGCCAGCCGGGCCATTGCGTGTGCGGGCGGTGTTGCCAGCCGTGCAGAGCCACGCATTGGCCTTGGTAGGTTTGCGCGATGGGCGTTGCTTCCGCCCGCCGGGCGCGGGTGTCGAGTGGCTCGCCTAGCACAAAAAACAGCGCGTGGATGTCGGTTTGCGCCAGAGTCCGCAACAGCGCGTCGGTGTCGCCCTTGGGCGCGGTCGGGCCGTCGTCGAAGCTCCACAGGAAATGTCGGTCGGGCAGTTCAAAGCCGCTGCGCTCGGCGGGCGAGTAGGTGTCGATTTCGCTGCTGATTTTCGGGAACAACGCGGCCAGCCGGTTGAGTTCGGCGGCGTAGCGCTGGTGGAACAGCGTGGCGTTGGCATGCCAGGGCCGGTAGTTGGCGGGCAAGCTTTGGCCTAAGGCGCGGCCTGCCGCCGCCAGTTCTGGCAGCGTGTTGTACGGCCCGCAAAAGCGTTCCTGCGGCGTGCAGGCGGCGGACGCGGCCCGCCAGCTTGCCAGCAGGTGGCCGCTGAATTTGGCGCGGATGCGGTTTAGCGCTTCGCGGCTGGCCGGTTTGGCCGGGGGTTGGCTGGATGGTGCGTCCCAGGCGGCGGCGAACAGCAATATTTCCGCCCGCGAGGCGCGGTCGAAGCTGGCCGGGGAGGCTATGGGTTCGGGCCACAGGGCGCGGTCGGCCAAGGCGACGGCGCTGGGGCCGGCCGCTTGGGCGGCGAAGGCTGAGGCTAGTAGGAGGAGGCTGAGGAGGGGTTTCATGGGGGCTTGACGTGGCCGGCTTCTGGAACGGAGCGTCGGCATCCTTGCCGGCGTTTGAGGCATTTCCCGCTTTTGGCCGGCAGGGATGCCGGCGCTCCGGTTTGGCCGGCAGAGATGCCGGCGCTACCTTTTTTGCCGACAGGGATGCCGGCGCTCCGTCTCCTTACTCCGCCGCCTCGGCCTGCCCTTTCGGCGGCTTGCGCAGCTTGATGCCGAGTTCGCGCAGTTGCAGGTCGGTGACGGGCGAGGGGGTGTCGAACAGCGGACACCAGGCCGACTGGGTCTTCGGGAAGGCCATGACTTCGCGGATCGACGCGGCGCCGGACATCAGCATGACCAGCCGATCCATGCCGAAGGCCAAGCCGCCGTGCGGCGGCGCGCCGTATTTCAGCGCGGTGAGCAGGAAGCCGAACTTTTGGTTGGCCTCTTCCTCGCCGATGCCGAGCAGTTCCAGCACCGCGCTTTGCAGTTCGGTGTTGTGGATACGGATCGAGCCGCCGCCGAGTTCGGTGCCGTTCAGCACCATGTCGTAGGCGCGGGACAAGGCTAGGCCGGGGTTGGCTTCCAAGTCTTCGCGTGAACAGTTCGGCGCGGTGAACGGGTGGTGGATGGCGAACCAGCGCTTGCTCTTTTCGTCCCATTCAAACATCGGGAAGTCCGTGACCCACAACGGTTTCCACGTGCCTTCCAACAAGCCGCGGTCGTGGCCGAGCTTGACGCGCAATGCGCCCATCGCCTCGTTGACGATCTTCGCCTTGTCGGCGCCGAAGAACACCAAATCGCCTGTTTCCGCGCCAGTGCGTTGCAGAATTTCGTTGACCGCCGCTTCCGGGATGAACTTCAAAATCGGCGACTGCAAGCCTTCCAAGCCGGCGGCGCGGTCGTTGACTTTGATGTAGGCCAAGCCTTTCGCGCCGTAGATGCCGACGAATTTGGTCAACTCGTCGATGTCTTTGCGTGACAGTTCGCCGCCTTTCGGCAGGCGCAGCGCGACGACGCGGCCTTCCGGGTCGTTGGCCGGGCCGGAGAAGACCTTGAACTCCACGCCTTTCAGCAGATCGTCCACGTCCACCAGCTCCAGCGGCACGCGCAAATCCGGCTTGTCGGAGGCGTAGCGGCGCATCGCCTCGGCGTGGGTCATGCGCGGGAACGGGTTGGGCAGGTCTTCGTTCAGCACGTTTTTGAACACGTCGCGGATCATCGCCTCCATCAGCGTCATGATTTCGTTCTCGTTCATGAACGAGGTTTCGATATCAAGCTGGGTGAATTCCGGCTGGCGGTCGGCGCGCAGGTCCTCGTCGCGGAAGCAGCGCACCACCTGGTAATAGCAGTCCATGCCCGCCACCATCAGCAACTGCTTATAAAGCTGCGGCGACTGCGGC
>JBJSYU010000023.1:0-2869 GCA_046089945.1 Candidatus Methylumidiphilus sp. | reverse complement strand
GTCCTTCAGTTCCGCCCGTTCCGGTTCGGTCAGGTAGGATATGACGGCCTTGTTCGACTTACCCTTGCGGATGAGCGTCGGGATGGCGGTCAGGGACTTTGTGGCTTGCGGCAGAATGTCATCGCCCAGCACGGCGTTGATGATGGTGCTCTTGCCCGCGGAGAAAGCGCCGAGAAAGGCGACCGGGAATTCCGGCGATTTCAGCCGCTCCAGCCAGGAGCGCTTGCGGCTGATGTAATACTTGAAGTCCTCGGAGACATCGAGGTAAGGGGCTGCCGAGTCGTAGACTTCGAACAGTCGGCTGAACGCGCTGATGTAATGGTTGTAATCGGCCTCTTTCATCGCCTCTCCATCCTGTGGGGTCCCGGGCAGTCTGGGCGCCGATGCCGCCTCACCGTGCTACCCTTGTGGTCTCGTAAGCGGGCAAGTCTACCATTGAATATTCGGGTGACCGGGCCTTGTCGCGTGCCGAAATGCCCAACGGTTCAGGGATCGCAAGCGCCCAGCGCCAGGCTGCGCAAGATGCCATCCGGCTCCGCCACGCCGAGTGCCGCAATGGCGTCAGCCCGCTCCTGGGTATCGGCCACGGCATAAATGCGCAATTCGTCGGCATTGCCCGAGGGGCGGATATGGGCGACGTCGCCGTTATCGAAATGAATGCGCAAACCATCCAGGTAATTGAGCCGCCTGATCTCGCCAAAACCGCCATTCCGGGTGAAATGGCTTTGCAACCGGGCGCGAATGGACATCAGCATTTCCGCTTCTTCAGCCGTGACCGGCACGGTTTCCCGTGCCGCGCGGCAACAGTCGACACCATCGTCCGTCCCGAAAACCACTTCGCACACCTCGGCATTCATGGGCGTTAGCTGACGCAGCAGGGCCAGGCTCTGCTCTCGGGGAAAATCCTTCAGCAAGGCTGCCCGGCTGAATCGGCGGGGGAGTCGTTCGAACAGCCTCACGAGTGGCTGCTGACTGGCCCGCGCCGCAGCCAGCACGGCAATGATCGGCAGCAGGGCATCCCGCGTCGGCAAGGCCGGCAATGTGCGTCCGTTGCGGGTGATTGGCGTGGCGGTCAGGAATCCGCCGTTGGCTTCCCAGCCGCAGACGGCCTGTCGGCCGCGAGCCGCGGCTTGCTGCATGCCGGCGATGACGAAAGGCGAGCCTATGCGGGTCTTGGGCTCGACGATATGCCGCTGCGCACCCTGATCGATGGCGTCGTTGCAACTGATCGGCACGACGACGGCGTCCGCGCCCAAGTATTCCGCCGTGACCATGCCGAGCAGGTCGCCGCCAAAAAAGCGCACCTTGCCCGCCTCCACGCCCAGCAGCAAAGGCCGGTCGCTGTCGCCGTCGGTGGAGACGATGGCGTCGAACGCGCCGTGTTGCGCGGCCACTGCGTCGTGCAGGGCTTGCAGGGTTTGCAACTGCGCGGCGTCCATGTTTTCGGTGTCGATGGGAATGAAGGTTTCGCTGCGCCCGGCGGGGAATACCTCTGCGCCCAAGGCTTGCAATATCTCCACCAAAATATCCCGCCCCACCGCCGAATGTTGGTAGGCGGCGAGTTTCAGGCCGCGCAATGCGCCGACGCCGAAAAACTCGGTGTAGCGCCTGACATACTCGACTGCGCCCGCGTTGCTGGCTTCTGGCAATGGCACATGCCGCAGTTTAAAACAGCCGTTTTTGGCAAACAGTGAATCGTCGAAGGGCTGATCGTAAATCCGGCGGCGCACTTCAGCGACTTTATCGTTGACCGGCCCTTCATGCTGTTTCAGCAACTCGCCGATGGCAGTATTGGTTTTGTAGCCGTTGCGGTCAAACGGGATATGGCTACCCGTGACCATGATGCTGCCTTTGCCACGGGAGATGGCACATAAGGTCAACGCCGGGGTGGGGATTTGGCCGAGGTTGATTGGCCGCATACCGCTGTCGCGGATCGCTTGCGCTATCGCCTGCACCAACTCGCCACGAATCGGATAGCCGTCCAGATAACGGCTGGAACTCGGCCTTAAGTCGTAGGCGAAATAAAAATCCTCGCCCGGTGTGATGCCGCCTTCGGACAAGGGCAGCGATTGCAGGTATTCCAATTCCGCCAGCGCGTTGATGTATACCTCCAATTGCGTTAGGTGGACGACTTCGCCGCGCCGCCCGCTGGTGCCAAAGCGTAATTCCTGCGGCTCGTGGTCGAGTTTGGAATATAAGGTATTTGACGGTTTTATCATGCTCATCATCGTTGGCTCAAAAGGTTAAAGTGGCGCATTGGCCGTCGGCCCGCCAGCACAGCGCGTGGCCTTCGTTTGTCCATTCCGCCAGCACGAAACGCCGGGCCGGACGGCCATCGATACTGGTTTCATGCAAAGCCGGTCGGTGGGTGTGGCCGTGGATCAATAGTAAGACGCCGTGGCGGCACAGCGCCTCGGCCACCGCGTCGGGATTGGCGTCCATGATGTCCATGGTTTTCTTGCTTTTGTCCCAGCCGCTTTTCATGCGATACCAGCGGGCATACAGTTGCCGCAGCAGCAGCGGTTTGGATAAAGCGTTGCGTTTCCACTCGTCGGTGCGGATGCGCAGACTCGCCGCTTGGTATAAGGTGTCGTCGGTACACAGTAAATCGCCGTGCGTCAATAAGGCCGGTTCGCCGTATAAGTCAATCACGGCATAATCGCCGAGCAGACCGACGCCGGTTTCGCGGCAAAACCTATCGCCTAGCAGAAAATCGCGGTTGCCGTGTTGGAACCATACCGCTGTGCCAGTATCGGCCAGGGTTTTCAGGGCGGCTTTGACTTCGCGGTTTGGCGAAGAATTGTCATCATCGCCGATATAGGCGTCAAACAAATCGCCCAAGATATACAGACGCTCAGCTTGGCGGGCG
>JBJSYU010000022.1:0-9813 GCA_046089945.1 Candidatus Methylumidiphilus sp. | reverse complement strand
GCCATAAATCAATTAAACCCACCTCCTCTACGTCAATTAGGTGCCGCGTCCTCGTGGCGACTGGGCAGGCGTTTCCGCGCTTCGATCCAATCGCCGCGAGGGCGCGGCGACTACGGAGCCTCTGCGTGACATCCGCCCCTTGAACCCGTCCCAGACAATTCTGGTAGAATGCAGCCCACTCATTTCAGGGTTCCCTTATCCCCCATTTTCATGTCCAAAAAGCTATACATCGAGACTTTCGGCTGTCAGATGAACGAGTACGACTCCGCCAAGATGCGGGACGTGCTGCAAGCCGCTGATGGCTACGAACTCACCGCCGACCCGGCCTTAGCCGATGTGCTGTTGCTCAACACCTGTTCCATCCGCGAAAAAGCCCAGGAGAAAGTGTTCTCCGAACTCGGCCGCTGGCGACCGTTGAAGGCGCAGCGGCCGGGGGTGATGATCGGCGTCGGCGGCTGCGTCGCCAGCCAAGAGGGCGAGGCTTTGCAGAAGCGCGCGCCGTTCGTGGATATCGTGTTCGGGCCGCAAACCTTGCACCGCCTGCCGCAATTGCTGGACGAGGCCCGCGCCAGCCAGTCGCCGGTGATGGACATTTCCTTCCCGGAAATCGAGAAGTTCGACGCGCTGCCAGAACCGCGCGCCGAGGGCGTGAAGGCGTTCGTGTCGGTGATGGAAGGATGCAGCAAATATTGCAGCTTTTGCGTGGTGCCATACACCCGTGGCGAGGAAGTCAGCCGCCCGCTGGCCGATGTGCTGGCGGAAATCAGCGCCTTGGCGGGGCAAGGCGTGCGTGAGGTGAATTTGCTGGGGCAGAACGTCAACGCCTATCGGGGCGCGATGGATGACGGCGACACCGCCGACTTTGCGCTGCTGCTGTATTACGTCGCCGCCATCGACGGCATAGCCCGCATCCGCTACACCACCTCGCACCCCATCGAGTTTTCCGACAGCCTGATCGAGGCTTACGCCGAGATCCCGAAGCTGGTGGATCATTTGCATCTGCCGGTGCAAAGCGGCAGCAACCGCATCTTGGGGCTCATGAAGCGCGGCCACAACCGCGATTACTACATCGACAAAATCCGCAAACTGCGCGCGGTGCGCCCGAACATCAGCCTGTCTTCGGATTTCATCATCGGCTTCCCCGGCGAGACCGATGCGGATTTCGCGCAGACCATGGACTTGATCGAGACTTTGGGCTTCGACCTGTCGTTCAGCTTCATTTACAGCGCCCGCCCCGGCACGCCGGCGGCGGAGATGGAAGACGGCGTCAGCATCGAGGTCAAGCGCCAGCGCCTCGCCCAGTTGCAAACCCGCATCAGCGAGATGGCGGCGGCGATTTCGCGCAATATGGTCAACACCGTGCAGCGGGTGCTGGTCGAAGGCGTGTCGAGAAAAGACTACGCGCAGATGAGCGGGCGCACCGAGAACAACCGCGTGGTCAATTTCACCGGCCATCCGAAGCTGGTCGGCCAGTTTGTCGATGTGCTGATTACCGAAGCTTTGCCCAATTCCCTGCGCGGCCGGCTCGCGGGCAATGCCGCCGACCTGCCGCAATCCCGCCCAACTGAAGCCCTGCCTGCCTAAGCCTTGTCCACACACCCCAACAATCTGCAATTCACCCTGGAGCCGGACGACAACGAGCGGCTGGCCAGCCTATGCGGGCAGTTCGACGAGAACCTGCGCCAAATCGAACGCCGCCTCGGCGTGGAAATCGCCAATCGCGGCAATCAGTTCCAAGTCATCGGCTCGGCCCGCTCGGCGCTCGCCGCCCGGAAGATCCTGCACAGCCTGTTCGACGCGGCGGCGAACGAAATCATCAGCCCGGAGCGGGTGCATTTGTCTTTGCAGGAATCGCATGTGGACGAACTGCTGGCGCCGAACGCCGCGCCGGAAGACGAGACATTCTTGGTGCGCACCAAGCGCGGCCTGATTAAGGCGCGCGGGCCGAACCAGCACAAATACCTGCAAAGCATCCAAAAGTGCGACATCAATTTCGGCGTAGGCCCGGCCGGCACCGGCAAGACCTATCTGGCGGTGGCTTGCGCCGTCGCCGCGCTGGAGCGCGAAGAAGTGCGGCGGCTGATTTTGGCGCGGCCGGCGGTCGAAGCCGGCGAGAAGCTCGGCTTTCTGCCCGGCGACATGGCGCAAAAAGTCGATCCATATTTAAGGCCGCTGTACGACGCGCTGTATGAGATGCTCGGCTTCGAGCGCGTCGCCAAGCTGATCGAACGCAATGTCATCGAAGTCGCGCCGCTGGCGTTCATGCGCGGCCGTTCGTTGAATGACTCCTTCATCATCCTCGACGAGGCGCAAAACACCACCGTCGAGCAGATCAAAATGTTCCTGACCCGCATGGGCTTCGGCTCCAAGGCCGTCATCACCGGCGACATCACCCAGGTCGATTTGCCGCGCAACAAAGAATCCGGCCTGCGCCAAGCGATAGAAGTGCTGCGCGCGGTGGAGGGTGTCAGCTTCACCTTCTTCACCGCGCAAGACGTGGTGCGCCATCCGATGGTGCAGCGCATCGTCTCCGCTTACGAGGCTTACGAGAGGACGCATGATCCGCGTTGAGCTGCAAATCGAGAGCGACTCGGCGCATCTGCCATCCGAAGACGATGTGACGCGCTGGGCGCAAGCGGCAGTCCAGCGCGAAACTGCCGAAATCGTCGTCCGTGTTGTGGACGAGCCGGAAAGCGCCGAACTCAACGGCCACTACCGCAAGCAACACAAACCCACCAACGTGCTGAGCTTTCCGTTTGAGGCGCCGCCGGGCATGGCCACCGATATCTTGGGCGATTTAGTGGTTTGCGCCCCGGTCGTCGAGCGCGAGGCGGCCGAGCAGGGCAAGCCGCTGGCCGCGCATTGGGCGCATATGGTGGTGCATGGCGTCCTGCATCTGCAAGGCTATGACCACATCGAAGATAACGAGGCTAGCATCATGGAGACCGAAGAAATCGCCATCCTGAACCGGTTGGGCTTCGCCAACCCCTACCAAGAGCCAGCGCCATGAGCGGCGAGGAACCGGGCGAGCATCGCAGTTGGCTGGAGCGGCTGGGGCTGTTTCTGACCGGCGAGCCGGAAGACCGCGAAGATTTGCTGGTGTTTCTGCGCGACGCCGAAAAGCGCCATGTCATCGACCCGGAAGCCCTGTCGATGATCGAAGGCGTCATGCAGTTTTCCGAACTGCGCGTGCGCGACATCATGATTCCCCGCGTGCAAATGGTGGTGGTGCCGCAGGACGCCGAACTGGACACGATTTTTCCGCTGGTCATCGAATCCGCGCATTCGCGCTACCCGGTCATCGGCGAGGACCGCACGGAAGTGGTCGGCATCCTGCTGGTCAAAGATTTGCTCGGCCACAGCCTGAAAAGCCGTGGGCTGCTGGTCAAGGACGTGATGCGCGTGGCCGGCTTTGTGCCGGAGAGCAAGCGGCTGAACGTGCTGCTGCGCGAATTCCGCGCCACCCGCAACCATATGGCCATCGTCGTCGATGAGTACGGCGCGGCCGCCGGGCTGGTCACCATCGAAGACGTGCTGGAGCAAATCGTCGGCGACATCGAGGACGAACACGATTTCGGCGAGGAAGAATACATCTTCCGCAAGAGCGCCCACGAATACACGCTGAAAGCCCTCACCCCCATCGACGAATTCAACGACTACTTCAAGGCCGACCTGGACGAGGAAGAATTCGACACCATCGGCGGCTTGATCGTCCACACGCTCGGCCATCTGCCGCGCAAGGGCGAAAAAGTCGATTTCGGCCCTTACCGCTTTGTCGTCGTCCACGCCGACAACCGCCGCGTGCATTTGCTCAAGCTGGTCATCCTGTCCGGCGAAGAAGTCGGCGACGATGACGCCGCCGGCGACTAGCGGTGGGGCGCCTGCCGCCACGCCTATTTTGCCGTGCTTAGGCTACGGCCCATCCCCACCACCCCGGATCGCCCTATGCGCCTGTTGATCCCCAACCTGCTGGCTTTGTTGGGCGGCTTGCTGCTGCCCTTGGCGTTTTCCCCGTTTGACTGGGCGTGGCTGGCGCCGGTCTGCCTGTGTTTGCTGTTCGCCTCCTGGCTGCATGCCACCCCATTACAAGCGTTTGCGCGGGGTTATGGCTTTGGGCTGGGGCAATTCGGCTTCGGCGTGTCCTGGGTGTATCTGAGCATGCACAATTATGGCGGGGCCAGCCCGTTAGAGGCCGGCGGGCTGACCGTGCTGATGACGCTGTACTTGGCGCTGTACCCCGCGCTGGCCGGCTGGCTGGCGGCGCGCTTATTCGGTTCGGCGGGCAAGCACCGCAAACTGCTGCTGGCGTTTCCCGCCTGCTGGGTGCTGGCCGAATGGCTGCGCGGCTGGTTTTTTCTGGATTTCTCCTGGCTGCAACTCGGTTCCAGCCAAGTCGGCACGGTGCTGGGCTTGGGGCTGGCGCCGCTGCTGGGCGTCTACGGCGTCAGCTTCGCGGTCGCGCTGCTGGCCGGGTTGGGCCTGTCGGCGCTGGATCGTGACGATTGGCCCCGGCGTGGGGCGATGGTCGCCATCGGCCTGCTGATCGTCGCCTGCGCGGGGCTGGATCAGATCGAATGGACGCAACCTGCCGGCGCGCCGTTCAAAGCCGCGCTGCTGCAAGGCAACATCGCGCAAGGCCAAAAATGGCGGCCCGAATTCCAGCGGGCGACGCTGAACCTCTATGCCGAGATGAGCCGCCAGCACTGGGACGCCAAACTCATCGTCTGGCCGGAAACCGCCGTGCCGGCGTTTTACCATCAGGTGAAAGACACCTGGCTGGCCGACTTACGCGCCGAAGCCGCCCCGCACGGCGCCGACCTGATTATCGGCATGCCCTGGGTCGATATGGACACGCGGCAGTATTACAACGCCATGGTCAGCGTCGCCGCCAAGCCGGAAACCTACCTGAAGCGCCATCTGGTGCCGTTTGGCGAATACCTGCCGTTTAGGCCGGCGTTTGGCTGGATTCTGGATATACTGGAAATCCCCTTGTCCGACTTTGCCAGCGGCGCGGCGGGACAGCCGCCCATGCATGCGGCGGGGTATCCGCTGGCCGCCTCCATCTGTTATGAAGATACCCTAGGCCACGAAGCCCGCGACGCCCTGCCGCAGGCCGCTTATTTGGTCAATGTCACCAACGACGCTTGGTTTGGCGATTCCATCGCGCCCCACCAACATGTGCAAATGGCCCGTATGCGCGCCGTGGAAGCCGGCCGCTGGCTATTGCGTTCCACTAATAGCGGCATCACCGCCGCCATTTCACCGGAAGGCGAGATTGTCGGGCAAGCCCCGTTATTCCAGCAAGCCGCCGTGGTGGCGGTAATAACCCCAATGTCCGGGGCCACGCCTTATGTGTGGTGGGGAGATTGGGCAATCATCGGGGTATTGGCAGGGCTGCTCGTCTTGCTGAAAATTAGGCCATCCCGAACCGTTTCGGAAAACAGTCCGCTGGCCGACTGACACAGACTGCGGCACCTGCGCGACTGCCGTCCTCCTCATACAAGGGCATTTTAACCATGCACACATCCCCCAAAATCTCCCCCTTGGCCATCTTGGAAATCCAAGCGCCTCCCGGCCATGTCGGCAAGACCGTAATCGCCACGCTTAAATCCAACGGCCGCATCGTAGCACAAGGCCAGTCTGTTATCGCCCACGGCGACGACGCCCGGATTATCCTGCACCTGCTGGAACATGCGGGGCAGCGTGGATCTGGGGATTATGAATTGTGGGTGAACATCAACGGCAAAGACTGCCAGTCCTGGTACCCCGGTTTTGGCGATTGGTTTATCCAGGGCGTGTGGCATTTTCAGCATGGCCCCTGGAAAAGGCTGGACGATGTGTCCTCATGGCGGGAAAAACGCCTGTCCAGCCCAGACAATCGGCTGCGTATACACTATCACCGCTATGGCGGCTATAGCGACGGCGTCGGCCTGTGGACTTGGAACAGCGCGGCGGAAGCCCAGAATATGGAAATATTTGCGGTGGGCCAAGATGAGTTTGGACTGATTTTTGAATTGGACAAGGCGGACTATAGTGACAACCCCAAGCACTTGCGCCTAGGGATTTTGCCACGCCTAGGCGGCGATTGGAATTTAAAGGAAGACGACAATAAATATTGGGACGCCAGCTTAGGCGACGAAGTGTATATGATAGGCACCGTCAACCATATTTGGACGGCAAGGCCGGACACCCGGCAAAAGGTATTGGCCGCGCATATCGACTCGGCCCGCTGCCTACGCATCGAGTTGTCGCGTCCGGTCGATCCAGGGGAAATCGACGCCGCGCAGATAAGCCTACACGACAGCCAAAACCGGCGGGTTGGCATCAGCCATGTGGTTGCCGGAGACAAGCCCAGCAACACGATACGCCTGAAAATCGCCGAACCCTTGCAGGCCGGGCGCAACAATTATGTGGTGCAAGTTGAAAAATTCGCCGGCACGGTCACGGCCTTGCTGCGCGGTGTGCTGGATGACCCGCATTTGTTTTGCGACGCCCATGCCCGCCTAGGCGCCACATATTCCCCCGGCGCGACGGTTTTCCGGCTGTTTGCGCCCACGGCGGACGCCGTTGAAGTGGCGATCTATGACCGTCCGGTCGAACACGGCGGACAGCGGCAGGGATACCTATTGCAAAAGGCCGGTGCAGGGGTATTTGAAGGCACGATCAACGGCAATTTTCGCGGCAAGCTGTACCGCTATCGGCTAGAGGGCGCGGGCTTGGCGGCAGACCGGGAAGTGCTGGACCCTTATTGCGTCAACTGGTTGGAAGAAGGCCAATATGGCCGCATCACCGACTTGGCGGCGACTAATCCGCCAGATTGGCCGCACGAGCGCACAGGCCCCAGCCTTGCCTCGCCGGTCGATATGGTGGTTTACGAGATGCATGTGCGCGATTTCACGATAGCCGACAATTCGGGCGTTGCGCACAAAGGCTTATACCTAGGCGCGACCGAGGCAGCCGCACATCTGCCCGGCCATCCGGCAATCAGCACCGGGCTGGATCATTTGCAGGAACTGGGGATTACCCATGTGCAATTGCTGCCGGTGCAAAGCTTCAACCGGGGCGGGAAGGGCCGCTACAATTGGGGGTATATGCCTATCGCCTTCAATTCCCCGGAAGGCTGGTATGCCAGCAACCCCGACGACGACAGCCGCATCCGCGAACTCAAGCTGTTGATCGGCGCATTGCATGCCCGCAATATCGGCGTGATTATGGATGTGGTTTATAACCACACCGACCACACATCCCCGTTTGGCTTGCTTAACCCGGAGTATTATTATCGCTTCTATTCCAAAGGCAATTACGCCAACGGCTCCGGCTGCGGCAATGACTTTCGCACAGAAAGCCCGATGGGGCGGAAATTCATCGTCGATTCGCTGAAATATTGGGTGGAAGAATACGGCGTGGACGGTTTCCGCTTTGACTTGATGGCCTTGATCGACAGCGAAACGATGCGCCAAGCCGAGCGCGAACTGCGCAAGCTCAAGCCCGATATTGTGCTGTACGGCGAACCCTGGTCTTCCGGGCATACCCCCATGCAGGGCCAGCCGACTGACAAACAGGCGATACGCGGCACCGGCATCGGCGCGTTCAACGACCATTTCCGCAATGCCCTAGGCGGTAGCCCGAATGGCGCGGAGCCGGGCTTTTTGCAAAACGGCGGTTGCTTGGATCGGCTGGCCTTGGGCGTGGAAGGCAGTTGCCGGGATTGGGCCGAATACCCTGGGCAATCGGTCAATTACATGACCTGCCATGACAATCTGGTGCTGTACGACAAGCTGCGCTGGTTTAGCCCCAATGCTTCGGAGCAGGATATACTCGATACGATGAAACTGGGGTATTTGCTGCTGCTCACCGCCCAAGGTGTGCCTTTGCTGCACGCGGGCGAGGAGTTTGCCCGCACTAAATACGGCCATGGCAACAGTTACAATGCCGGGGATGAAATCAACCGGATTGACTGGGCTTTGAAGGCGGAGAATTATGATCTGTTCTGCCATGTCCGCGACTTGATTGGGCTGCGCAAATCCCATCCATTATTTCGGCTGCGCACAGCAGAGGACGTTCGGGACAGGCTGAAATTCCATCCCGCGCCTACCGACAAATGCTTGGTTTACAGCATCGACGGGCAAGGTTTGGCAGATGAAACTTGGCGGGAGGCCTGTGTGCTGGTCAATGGGGAAGACGCCTCCGATATCGATTTTATGCTGCCGCATGGGGCATGGTTTCTGGGGTTCGGCCACAACGGGTTGGAACAGCAGGCGATAAGTATTGGGCAACGGATTGGGGTGCGCCGCAAATCGGGCGTGGTGCTTTACAGCCCCGCGCCTTGCCCCGATCCTGAGGAATCGATAGCTGTACCCATCACAGAATCGGCGTCAGCCGAGTCTTGCGTGAGCGCACACGAAGAAGGCTTGAGCGCAGAGCTGGAATGAGTTTGCCCGCCAAGTCCCAAAACACAAAAGGCGTGGCCCCAAACAAAAAGCCAATCTTCAAGGCGTCGGCCATAATGGCCGATGAGGTCGAATAGAACAGCGCCATGACCGTGGCAATATACAGCGCCAACGCCACCAAATGACTGATGACGCTAATTAGCCAAGCTTGGTGGTGGTAACGCTGGTCTAGGCGGCTATAGGTGTTTTCAAAGCGCTCAACGAGTGCTTCGTCTTTGTCCTTGATTTGCCCCCAAAGCTGGTCTATCTCCTGCTTGACCGTTTGCAGCGTGTGGTGTTGGTAGCGCAGCAGCAGATTCATCAATATGGAAAACAATAGCGCCGCGAGCCAGATTAGAAAGTTCCTGCTGCTCCAGATCCCTTTATCGTCAAATTCGCCGACAAAGAAAATATAGGCCAGGGTTGTTGGCGCCACCAGCAATTGGTTTTGGATATCCCTGAATACTTTGTCAACTTTGCCGGATTCGGCAACTGTCTCTTTTTCAAATTGAGTATTCATGGCAGTACATTTCCCACAGTTTTTGTGATACTAAACTATTATTTCCGCCAGTGGTGGACTTGCACTCATGATCTTGGCGGGTTATAGCCAGCACTTTTTTTGCAAATCCGCCTTGGCTCCAAAATTGTTGCCAATTGGCGACAGGCGGAGGCAAAAGCAAGCAAATATCTTCGGTCGTTAGCTAGACTTTAGCCCAAGCCTGCATCAAATGGCAAGCGATACCCCCTTATTTCATGCAATCAATCGCTTGCATGGCGTTTCCGCAGAGTTTGGGCGGATTGGGTCGTGCGCTTTTGCTTTGCAAAATAGAAGACTGGCGTGGGCGGCGGCGATTTTGTCGCCAATTGCGGACAGTGCTTTAAACCAGAGTAAACCAACCTCAAGCGAGCTGTTTTATGGATACTCCCATCAATCCTGCCGAGGCTTACCCCGCCCGCTTCTGGCGCACGCTGGACGAGGGGCGGGTGGAGTGCCAAATCTGCCCCAGGCTGTGCAAGCTGCGCGCGGGCCAGCGCGGGCTGTGCTTCGTGCGCGGCAATGTGGGCGGGGCCGTGGCCTTGCTGTCTTACGGGCGCTCCAGCGGCTTTTGCATAGACCCCATCGAAAAAAAGCCGCTGAGCCATTTCCTGCCGGGGACGCCGGTGTTTTCCTTCGGCACGGCGGGCTGCAACCTAGCCTGCAAGTTTTGCCAGAACTGGGACATCAGCAAGTCGCGGGAGATGGACCGGCTGATGGATCTGGCCTCGCCTGAGGCCATCGCCCGCGCCGCGCAACATGCGGGCTGCCGCAGCGTGGCCTACACCTACAACGACCCGGTGATTTTCCATGAATACGCCGTGGACACGGCGTTGGCCTGCCGCGCGG
>JBJSYU010000021.1:0-5489 GCA_046089945.1 Candidatus Methylumidiphilus sp. | reverse complement strand
GCATTTCGTCGTCGAACCAATCCAAGCTGGAAACCGCATTATAGGGGTTTTTACCGCCGCTGTCGTTGGCTTTAAGCGGCGATGCATCGTCGAGCATGTCCCGCGCATGGTCGAGTTTGTTCTTGCCGTCGCCGTCAGGGTCGTACATGCGCCAGTCGATTATCCAATGCTCATTGGCATCCATGTTGACGTACAAACAATTGACCACGCCAATGCCTTTTACGACGCCATGCTCGTTGCCGCTGTAATGGGGGCGCACCAGTTCCATCTTGAAGGAATAGCGTTTATCTAGGACAGTATCGTCAAATATCAGGCAGGCGCTGCCACTCCGCCGAACGAGATGGCCGATGGACTGCCAGACGGAGCTTGGCGACACATCGTCATCCGCCAGATAGCGGTTAATGGCGCCATGCGAGAAAACCGGATTATGGTCGGCCATGTAGGTTTTTGTGAAATTGATGATGGTCGTTATAAGGAACTGGCAGTAATCCTTCCTCGCCGGTTTTATGCCATATTTTGCTGGATTCATGGGCTATTATTATACCCTTTAGCATGGTTTATTTATATGGTTTATAACATATATTTTGCGTAATCCTAATCTTGCGCTGTTGGAGTGCAAGACTCATCTTGCACAGAGCTGGGCTGACATGTGCAAGATAAATCTTGCACTCCAGGTGTTGCCGACCCCAAAAAGTCGGCACGGACTACGCACGTGGCGTAGGCCGGGCCGGGTTTTCTTCCTCCCGATACTTACAGAATGAAGTCGGTGGCGGCTAAAGAATCCTGGGGTATTTCGGTCAGTTCGATGATGCAGTTATACTGGAAATCACCGTCGGTATATCCGAAAACAAGATACCCCATATACTTCAACTGGCCTGCAACACCAGAAAAATTGTTGCGCTTATGTGGGCAAATAGATGATCCTGGGAGTCAGGAGGATTCCGAGCAAGTGGTCGGCCACGCGCTTGAGGTTTTGCGCCCACTCGAACAGGGCGGCGTACTCGGCAAGGTATCTTTTTGTGGACGCCCCGGAACGGCCGCAGGAAGTTGCGCAGCCCCGTCCAGATGCCCTCCATGGTGTTGCAGTGGGTCTCGCGGATGCCGTCGCCGTCGTCGTCCCGGGCGTACTCGCCCGCCGAGTGGCACACCGTCCGGTGGCCGCGCCCGCTGGCTCCGACCCGGTTGTAGGCGGGCGACTCGTCGGTGTTCAGCGTGGCGGCCCCGTCCGTCTTCGCCTCCACCTCCGGCTGGATCGTGTCCTGCCGGGTGTCGTCGCAGACTGCCAGGCGGATCTGGCCGCTCTCCCGCCCGGCCACGCCCATGACGGGCGGCCGGTCGTTCGCCATCGTGCCGCGCCCTTTCCGCTGGTTGGCCCGGCGGCGCGGCGCGCCGCCGGGGTCGCGGTGCGGCCCGCCCTTCTCCCCGGCGTTCTGGAACGCCTCGTCGGCCTCCCTCTCCCGCCTCGCCCTCGGCGTGGCGTCCCTGCGCAGCAGCGCCGCCGCCTGCATCTCGTGCCGGTAGTTCAGCAGCGTGCCGTAGTCGCAGCCCAGCTCGTCGGCCAGTTGCAGGGTCGGGACGCCTTGCGCGAAGCCGCGCAGAGGACCGTCACGACCGTGGAGCGGGCGTAGTGGGCGCGCCCGCCCAGACCCCGCCGGTGAACAGGTTGTACACCGCCCCGCACGCGCGGCAGCGGTAGCCCACCACCGGCGCGCGGGCGCGGGCATGCGGCGCCTGCGCGGCGCGAAGGCGATGCCCCAGCGGGCAGCACAGCCCCTGCGGGCGCAGGATGTCCAGCAAGTGGCAGTGGCAGGCTTGCTCGTCCAGCAGGCCGGACAGAAGATTTATAATTTTGTAAAAAATGACAGATAAGATATTGTTCTGTGTAATATTTGCACAGGAACTTACGACTTGGAAGGGGGGGTCGGAAAAGGTAGGAAGGGATAGCGCTGCTTGATTGCAGTGATGCACAAAGGCAGGGGGTTTAGCGGGAAGGAGACTATGCGGCAGCGCTTAGGAAAGGCTAAAAATATTTTCGTTTGCGCGTACGCATAATTGGTCGGGGTGAGAGGATTCGAACCTCCGGCCACTGCCTCCCGAAAGCAGTGCTCTACCAGGCTGAGCTACACCCCGTTGTTGATCTTTTAGTAACTGCGCACCACCGAAAACTCGGCAAGCCGGATTAAAGCTTGCTTGAAATCAGAGGATGGAAGGTCGGCGATGGCCGCGATGGCTTTGTCGGCCTCCTCCCTAGCGCGCCGCGAAGTATAACCGATAGCCTGCGTGGACTCAATGATTTCGTACACTTCTTTGAAACGTTCCCGGCTGCCTTCCTCGATGCTGGCCCGCAGCAGCGCGGCCTGCGCTTCGGTGCCATGCTCGATGGCGTAGATCAACGGCAGCGTGGGCTTGCCTTCGGCGAGGTCGTCGCCCACGTTTTTCCCCAAGTCTTCCGTGTCGGCCTTGTAGTCCAAGGCGTCATCGATGAGTTGGAAAGCAATCCCCAAGCGCAGGCCATATTCTTTCAGGCTGTCTTCGGTCGCCGAAGGCGCACCCACCAGCACAGCGGCAAGCTGGGCGGCTGCGCTGAACAGAATGGCGGTCTTGCGGGCGATGACTTGCAGGTATTTTTCTTCGGTCGTGGCCGGGTTGTTGCAGTTGAGCAATTGCAGCACTTCGCCTTCGGCGATGGCCGTGGTGGTGCGCGACAGGATTTCCATGATGCGCATGTTGTTGACGCTGACCATCAGCTCAAACGAGCGCGAATACAGGTAATCGCCGACCAGCACGCTGGCGGAATTGCCCCAAAGCTGGTTCACCGTGTCCTGGCCCCGGCGCAGCGCGGACTCGTCCACCACATCGTCGTGCAGCAGTGTCGCCGTGTGGATGAACTCGATGACGGCGGCCAGCGTGATGTGCTGCTGCCCCGTGTAGCCCAGGGCTTTGGCGACCAGCAGCAGCAGCACCGGGCGCAGGCGCTTGCCGCCGCTGCTGACGATGTAATGGCCGATCTGGTTGATCAGCACCACGTCGGAACTGAGTTCGCGGATGATGAGCTGGTTGACCTCGGCCATTTCCACT
Source organism: Candidatus Methylumidiphilus sp. (assembly GCA_046089945.1). Classification (GTDB taxonomy): domain Bacteria; phylum Pseudomonadota; class Gammaproteobacteria; order Methylococcales; family Methylococcaceae; genus Methylumidiphilus. Next base: position 2,411 of record JBJSYU010000021.1, on the reverse strand, counting down.
TCGACCAGCTTTTTGATGCCGACAAAGTTTTGAGTGGGGCTGTTTGTTGCCGGCGAGTGGGTAGTTTGAGCGCTAGAGGTCGTCATGAGTGTCCCCGCCTGTGGGCGGCTGAGTCCTAAAGTGGAGTAATTAAAAGTCGGCGAATACTATGAACCCGCGTGGGCGGTGTCAAGCTTATAATCGGCCGGGGCGGCATTCAGCGCAGCCGGGCGCCGCTGCGGGCATCGAAAATGGCGGTGGGGCGCCCTCCCACAACGCCCAACTTGCCGGGCAGGAAACGCAAGCCGGCGCGTGGAAAATAGCGGCGGGCGGCAAGCAGCGTCCGCGCTGGCCGCCGGCCGCTGGGATTGGCGCTGGTGGAAATAACCGGCCCAGCGAACGCTCGGCACAGTGCCGCAACCACTGGATGGGCGCTGACCCGCACCGCTAAAGTGCCGCGTTTGCCTGCCAGCCAAGTCGGCGCATGGCGGGCGGCGGGCACGATCCACGTCACCGGCCCCGGCCAACTGTCCAGCAGCCGCCCGCGCATGTCCTGCGACGGGATGTCCAGAAACGGCTCGATCTGCGCGAATTCGGCGGCGGCTAGGATCAGCCCCTTGGCTTGCGGGCGCCCCTTCAAGGCCAGCAGCGCGTCCACCGCCGCCGCGTTCAGCGGGTCGCAGCCCAGCCCCCAGACAGCTTCCGTGGGATAGGCCAGCAGCCCGCCCGCCCGCAGATGCCGGGCGGCAAGGCGCACACGCAGGCGCGAAACATTGGCCATGCCGCGCCTCAAGCCATCTCGGCGTCCGCCGGATCGCCCTCATACGGCGTGGCGTAGCCGCATTCCTTCTGCGGGCAGACTTTTTCGACGCCGCGCCGCTTGGTGGTCTTGACCGTCAAAATCGGCCAGCCGCAATTCGGGCAGGGCTGTTCGATGGGCGGATTCCATACCGCATACGTGCATGCCTTATAGGTTGAGCAGGAATAGAACAGCTTGCCGAAGCGCGACTTGCGCTTAATCAGCGTGCCTTTCTTGCATTCGGGGCATGGCACGCCAGTGTCTTCCGGCTTTTCCAAAGGCTCGATGTGCTTGCAGGCCGGGTAGCCGCTGCAACCGATGAACTTGCCGTAAGGCCCTGATTTCATCACCAGCGGCGAATCGCATTTCGGACAGGTGCGCCCTTCGATCACCTCCGGCGCGGCCTGGGCGGTGTCGTCTAGGTTGCGGGTGTATTTGCAGGCCGGATAACTGTTGCAGCCGATGAACCGGCCATTCTTGCCGAGCCGGATCGACAGCGGGCCGCCGCATTGCGGGCATTTTTCATCAATGGCCTCATGGGTCACGTCGGTGCGCTTGATCGACTCGTCTTTCTCACCCAACAAGGCATTGAACGGCCCCCAAAACTCGCCCAGCAAGGGCTTCCAGGCTTTTTCGCCACGCGACACGGCGTCCAGCTCGTCCTCCAAATTGGCCGTGAAGTTGTAATCGACGTACTGAGTGAAGTGTTCGGTCAGGAACTTGTTGACGATGCGCCCGACATCGGTGGGCGAAAAGCGCTTGCTCTCCAACAGCACGTATTGGCGTTGCTGCAAGGTCGAGATGATCGAGGCATAGGTGGACGGACGGCCGATGCCGTATTCTTCCAGCGTCTTGACCAGGCTCGCTTCGGTGTAGCGCGGGGGCGGCTCGGTGAAATGCTGGTCGGCCACGATGTCTTGCAGGGTGACGCTTTGGCCTTCCTTAAGCGGCGGCAGATAGCTTTCGTCTTCCTCGCCCGCCGCGTCGTCGCGGCCTTCCAGGTACACCGCCATGAAACCCGGATCAATGACGGTCGAGCCGTTGGCGCGGAACACGTTGCCCTCGCCGCAGCCCAGATCCACCGCGACGGTGGCGATGGTGGCGTGGATCATCTGGCAGGCGACGGTGCGCTTCCAAATCAGCGTGTAAAGCTTCAACTGGTCGGCGGTCAGGTGCGATTTGACCTTTTCGGGCGCGCGCTGCGCCGAGGTCGGGCGGATGGCTTCATGGGCTTCCTGCGCGTTCTTGCTCTTGGTCTTGTACAAACGCGGCTGCTCCGGCAGCTTGTCCTGGCCGAAGCGGGCGGCGATCAGCTCGCGCAAGTCCGCTATCGCCTCGTTGGCCAAATTCACCGAGTCGGTGCGCATGTAGCTGATGAGGCCCACGCTTTCGCCGCCCAAGTCGATGCCTTCGTACAATTGCTGCGCCACGGTCATCGTGCGGCGGGTGGTGAAGCCAAGCTTGCGGGCGGCCTCCTGTTGCAGCGTGGACGTGGTGAACGGCGCCGCCGGATTGCGCTTGCGCTCTTTTTCCTCGACCTTCAACACCGCCAGCGCGCCGGCGGCGGCTTGCAGCAGCGTGTCGCGCGCCCGGTGGGCGTGGGTCTCATCGGTGATGCTGAACTGCTCCAGCT
>JBJSYU010000020.1:0-2570 GCA_046089945.1 Candidatus Methylumidiphilus sp. | reverse complement strand
CAAAGGCTTTGCTGGCAAGGGCAGGCATAATGCCTGCGCCCCGGCGAAATTTGCCACCGCCTTGGCGTCGTAAGTCGGCTCTGGGAAGCGGATATCTCCGGCATAGTCTTTAATGCCGATGAATACCGTCCGAAAGCGCATTTGCGGTACGCCGTAATGGCCGGCAAACAGGATTTTGTGTTTGACTTTATACCCTAAGCCCGTCAACACATGATAAATCTGCTGGACTACCGTGCCTTGGCCTAAAGACACTATCCCCGGCACATTTTCAATCAGCACCGCTTTGGGCAATAACGTGCCGACGATGCGCAGGAAATCTTTAAACAAATGGTTGCGGGCATCGTCTAGGCTGCGGATGGGGGCATTGACGGAAAACCCTTGGCAGGGCGGGCCACCAGCGATTAAGGCAAGCTCGCCGGTTTTTAGCCCCAAACGCTTTTTGAGGTTGAGTGCGCAGACGTCGCGCACATCGCCGACCCACATCTGCGTGTTGGGATGGTTGGCTTGATAGGTGTTGGCATATTCCGCCACCCATTCGTTGGCAAACACGGTGTCAAAGCCGGATTGGCGCAATCCACAAGACAGGCCACCGGCCCCGGCAAATAAATCAATGGTTTTCATCAAGTCTTAATCGGGTTTATGGCGGGTTGCTGTCCAGCTCATGATATGCGGCAGTGTAAACCGCCGCAGCAGCGCATGGATAATGCTTTCCGCCCGCGTGGCTTCGTCGTAAAACTCGATGACCAAGGGCAGATCCAAGGATAAGTCCACCAGAAAATTAGAATGCTCGGCGCGGTTTTGGCCGAAGCCTTCGACGCCGCGCAACACCGTGACGCCGGGCGCATCCGTGTCGTCGCGCAGAAACTTGACGATATCTTTAAGCAAATGTTCTTGTTCGCGGATATAAATCCGCACAATCGTGACTGTCTCAGTGTTCATGCTTGTTTTCCCAATAGCATTCCAATCCACACCATCAGCGCCGAACTTAAGGCATTGAACACAAACAAACTGGGCAGGCTGGCGCGGATCTGCGGCAGTTTCAGCGCCAGCCCGACTGTGGACAAGGTGGCAACTGCACCTAGCACTAGGATTACTGCCAACATCTGGGTTTGCTCGGGCCATTGCCAATGGCGCATGCCTAATTCGGCGGCGAAGCCTGAGCCTAATGCCGCCGCAATCCAGAAAAACAAAAATCCCCACGGCAGGCCGTCGCCCAGCCAAGGCAGAAACTCGCCGACAAACAGTTTGCGGCCCAGTAATAGGCCCAGCCAGACGGCGGTCAGGCATAAGGCTACGCTGAGGAAGATATTCAGCAGCGCTTTCAAGGCTTCGCCTTGCTCGAATAGGTATAAGGTTTCGATGGCAAAGGTGGAAAATGTGGTGTATGCGCCGAGGAATCCGACCAGCACGGCGGCGCGGTATTCGGTGGTCATGGCGAAGCGTTGCAGCATCAATTCGGTCAACAGCCCCATTAACAGCGAGCCGGTGACATTGACGAATAACGTGCCGTGTGGAAACCCGCGCCCTAGCCAGGCGTAAACTAGATTCGCCAGCCAGAAGCGGGCTAAAGCGCCTAGGGAACCGCCGGCGGCGATGGCGAGGATTTGGCCCATGGCTTAGTCCCGCAATACCCGCATGCTGGCGGCGGTGGGATTTAATACCACGCCTTTTTCGGTGACGATGGCGTCGATCAAATGGGCCGGGGTCACGTCGAACACGGGGTTCCAGGCATCCACCACGCTGCCTTCGCGTTGAAAGTATTCGCTGAGCAGTTCGCGGCGGTCGCGTTCTTCGATTGCGATGTCCGCGCCGGTCGCGGTGTCCCAGTCGATGGTGGAAGTGGGCGCGGCCACCATGAATTTGACGCCGTGGTGGCGGGCGTTGACGGCGTGGGAGTAGGTGCCGATTTTGTTGGCGGCGTCGCCGTTGGCGGCGATGCGGTCGGCGCCGACGATGACCCATTGCACCGCGCCGGAACGCATCAGCCACGCGGCGGCGGAGTCGGCAATCAGCTTGGCGGGGATGCGGTCTTGGTCGAGTTCCCACAAGGTCAGCCGCGCCCCTTGCAGCCAAGGCCGGGTTTCGCAGGCGTAGACTTGTTGCAGGCCGGCCTTGAACGCGCTGCGAATCACGCCCAAGGCGGTGCCGTAGCCGCCGGTCGCCAGCGAGCCGGTGTTGCAATGGGTCAACACGCCGCCTGCGCCGTGCAACAGGCCGGCGCCCAATTCGCCCATGCGGTAGTTGGCGGCGATATCGTCGGCGTGGATGGCCTGCGCCACGGCCAGCAGCCCGGCCGGATCGTCGTCGCCGGCGGCGATGGCTACACGCATGCGTTGCAAAGCCCAAAATAAATTGACCGCCGTCGGACGGGAGGCGGCAAGCAACGCCAAATCCGCTTCGATGGCGGTTTTCCAGTCGTCCGGGCTGGCGGCGTGGCGGGCGTGGGCGGCCAGCACCACGCCGAACGCGGCGGCGATGCCGATGGCTGGGGCGCCGCGCACACGCATGCTTTTGATCGCTTCGGCGACGCCTGGGGCGCTGTCGAAGGCTGCATGGTCAAGGGTGTTTGG
>JBJSYU010000019.1:0-3404 GCA_046089945.1 Candidatus Methylumidiphilus sp. | reverse complement strand
GAATTAAGCCTTTAGCTCCCTCTCCCTCGCAGGGAGAGGGTCGGGGTGAGGGTCTTAAAAATCCAATGCTTGCCCCTCACCCTAGCCCTCTCCACGGGGCGAGGGAACTTGTCCAAAGCCTTTTGACAGAGACCGCGCTGGCCTATTCAAATAGCTGTTAAAGAACCTTAACCCGCGTCAGCTCATTGCCGTCCTTGTCCATGATATGCGTGGAGCAGGCTAGGCAAGGATCAAAGCTGTGCAAAGTGCGCAAAATTTCCAAGGGCTGTTCGGCGCTGACGACTTGGGTATTCATCAAAGCCGCCTCGAACGCACCGATATTGCCTTGAGGGTCACGCGGCGAGCCATTCCAAGTGGTCGGCACGATGCACTGGTAATTGTCGATTTTGCCTTCCTTAATCACCACCCAATGCCCTAACGCGCCACGCGGGGCTTCCGTCGTGCCTACGCCTTTGGCCTCTTTCGGCCAGCTTGCCGGTTCCCAATGCGTGGTGTTTGCCGTGCTTAAATCCCCGGCTTTGATGGTGCGCACCAGTTTATCTTGGAAATGTTTCAGCAAGTGTGCGCAGTATTGCGCTTCCAAGCCACGCGCCGCCGTGCGCCCTAGCGTCGAAAATAAGGCAGTGACTGGCAGGCCCAAATCCGTCAACAATTTGTCGGTCGGTTCCTTAATCGCCGGAATGCCTTTGGCATAACCGATGATATAACGCGCCAACGGCCCCACTTCCATCGCGTGGCCGCGCCAGCGCGGGGCTTTGATCCACGAATACTTGGCGCTTTCGTCCAAATTGACGATATTGGTGCGTGTGCCTTTGGTTTTCGCGCCCAATTCAAAGCGCGGCTCGGTGACGCCTTGGAACGGGTGCAGGCCGACGTTTTCGTTGTCGTAGCGATACCAGGAATGATCGACGAATTCCTGAATCTGGTTGACGTCTTTCAGGTCGATCTCATGGACTTCGTTGAGGTTGCCGTTGATGATGGCCCCATGCGGCAGCAGCAGGTTATTCAGCGAGCGGTCATTGGCATGTTCAGGTATGTCGCCATACGACATGACATTTTTGCCAGACAAACCGCCGCCATATAGCCAATCTTTGTAAAATGACGCAATGGCTTTTAAGTCCGGCAGATACACTTGCTCGATAAATTCAATGGTGCGGTCGATGATCGACGACACCATATTCAAGCGTTCCATGTTCACCGCGCCCACCGCGCCAACGCCATCAACATTGATCGCACACGGGACGCCACCGACCAGCCAGTTCGGATGGGGGTTTTTGCCGCCGTAAATGGTGTGGATTTTGACGATATCCTTTTGGAAATCCAAGGCTTCCAGATAATGCGCGACCGCCATCAAATTGGCCTCCGGCGGCAGCTTATAGGCAGGGCTACCCCAATAGCCATTGGCAAACGGCCCTAACTGCCCGCTTTCGACAAATTTCTTCAAGCGGCTGGCGATATCCATAAAATAGCCGGGCGAGGATTTCCCCCAAGGCGAGATACTTTGCGCCAGTTCCGAAGTCGCTTTCGGGTCGGCTTTCAAGGCGCTGACCACATCCACCCAATCCAGCGCATGCAAATGGTAGAAATGCACCAAATGGTCATGCGACTGTAAAGTCAGTTGCATGATATTGCGGATGGTGTTGGCATTCTCAGGAATTTGGATGCTCAAAGCGTCTTCCACCGCGCGCACCGAAGTTAAGGCATGGGTGCCGGTGCAGACGCCGCAAATCCTTTCGGTGAACGCCCAGGCGTCGCGGGGGTCGCGGCCTTTCAGTATCACTTCCAGCCCACGCCACATGGTGCCGCTGGATACCGCATTGGTGATGATATTATTGTCATCCAGATTGACCTCGCAGCGCATATGGCCTTCAATGCGGGTCACTGGATCGACGACGACGCGCTTGCCGCTGTCGTTGAGCGAGAATCCGTTCGGGGTTGCGCTGGCGGTCATACTTTTTCCTCGGTGTCGGTATTCTTTTTGTGCCGGTTTACGGATACTGCCGCGTGTGCCGCTATCGCGGTGCCTACGGCCCCAGCCGCCGCCAAACCTATCGTGTCGGCATTGGCTTCGACGCCAAACAGATTCAGTTGGGTGACGCGGTCGTAGAACGAGCCTTTGTCCCAGAAATCCTCCTCGGAACAGCCGATGCAGCCATGGCCGGATTGGATTGGGAAGGATACGCCTTCATTCCATTTGACGGTGGAGCAGGCGTTATAGGTGGTCGGCCCTTTGCAGCCCATTTTGTACAGGCAATAGCCTTTGCGGGCGGCTTCGTCGTCCCATTGCTCGACAAACTGGCCGGCGTCAAAATGCGGGCGGCGGTAGCATTTGTCGTGGATGCGCTGGCCGTAAAACATTTTCGGGCGGCCTTGGCGGTCGAGTTCCGGCAGCTTTTCAAAGGTCAGCATATAAGTGATGACGGCGGTCATGACCTCGGCGATGGGCGGACAGCCGGGGACTTTAATCACTGGCTTGTCGAGTATGACTTTATGCACCGGCGTCGCCTGCGTCGGGTTCGGCTTGGCTGCTTGCACACAGCCCCAAGACGCGCAGGAACCCCAGGCAATCACCGCCGCGCAATCTTTGGCGGCATAACGCAGGCGCTCGACAAAGGGCTTGCCGCCGACGATGCAATACATGCCATCTTCGTTCAGTGGCGGGTTGCCTTCCACCGCCAAAATATAGCGGCCTTTGTATTTGCGCATGGTTTCTTCCATGACTTCTTCGGCCTGGAAACCGGCCGAAGCCATTAAGGTGTCGTCATAATCCAGCGACAGCATGGACAATACGACATCCTTCGCCAAAGGGTGCGCGGAACGGATAAAAGATTCGGAACAGCAAGTGCATTCAAGCCCATGCAACCACAATACCGGGGTGCGCGGCTTGGTTTCCATGGCGTGGACGATATTGCCGACAAACTGCGGCCCTAGCGCCAAAGATGAGGCGGTCAAACTGCAATATTTCAAAAAACTGCGCCGACTGATTCCTTGGCGGCGCATCACATCGTAAAAACTGTCGGGACGCTCGGTCATGTCTCCTCCCCGTGAGTCTTCGTTCATTGTTGTAGGCGCGGGCGGGGTTCGGCCAAACGCCCCGCATGGCGTTTTGTCCTTAAGCTATGTAAGGTAGTTGGCAAGCGCAAAGACCACGCCACAGGGCTTATGCATTGATTTTAAATGAGTTATCGGTGTTGCGCCCTGTCGAAAAAGCGACAATTGTCGCAGGGCGCGCTAGACGATTGTCGGCTTTGCGGCAGCGTCCCTCTGGCTTACCTTCAATAAAATGTGTCCGGTAGAGCATGCCAAAGAGCAGGCAACTCAACAATAGTCATATAAACGAAACATGTTGCCGAACAACATACAAAATGTTACACGGATGTCGCCAAGAGGCGGCGTGCGCAAAC
>JBJSYU010000018.1:0-5696 GCA_046089945.1 Candidatus Methylumidiphilus sp. | reverse complement strand
CTCGGAAGTGAAACCGCCCCGCGCCGATGATAGTGTGGACCCCCATGCGAAAGTAGGGCACCGCCAGGCACCCAAGCCAAAAGCCCCCCGCGCCGACTCGGCCCGGGGGGCTTTTTTTGTCGGCCGCCGCAGGCGGGGGCGATCCCGCCCATGCCGAAAGAACCCCCGCCATTCCGGCCGGCCGCCGACATCTAGCGCCCAGGATGGCAGGCCGCCCGCCGCCCCGCACACTGTTGATCAGCGTGTTTTATAGGTTCTTGTGTGGCGAGAGACTTGCGGGTTCCACCGTGTTCGCGGTCTGGCGGGATGCCATGCGGAAGGGGTGGACGGACTAAGTCCACGCCCTCGGCTCAAAAGCTTTGTATTTCCCTGCTAATGTTGTTAGTATTTTCCCGCGCAACCGCGCAACCGCGCGAATTTACCTCAAAACGCAGGAGATTCGTTCGATGAACACATTAAAAAACTGTCTTCCCTTTGGGCTGCTGCTGGTCGGGATGGGCTTTGCGTCCGCCGCCTCGGCCAGTCTGGAAACTCGCCCCGGCGGGATGGTCTATGACACCGATTTGAACATCACTTGGTTGGCCGATGCCAACTTAGCCGCCAGCAACACCTTTGGTGTCAGCATTAGCAATGGCAGTGGCCCCGGCACGATGACCTGGACTCAAGCGCAAAGCTGGGTGGCGGCGATGAACGCGGCTAACTACTTAGGCTACAGCGATTGGCGGCTACCGACCACGACCGACACTGGTGAACCCGGTTGCGTTGTTGCCAACAGTGGCGCAGAGTGTGGTTTCAATGTGAATCCAGACACTTCGGAGTTGGCGCATTTATTCTTCGTGGAATTGGGCAACCTCTCGTCTGTGGACTCGGCCGGCAATTCCCGTGGCGGCTTTACCGGTGTCAATTATGGCGTGGTGAACACAGGCCCCTTTACGAATCTTCAGAACTTCTACTACTGGTCAGGAACGGAGTATGTGCCGGATACCCGTTACGCTTGGTTCTTCATTAACATCGAGGGCCATCAGCTCTACGGAGATAAGGATCTTTTGTTTAATGGCTGGGCCGTGCGCTCCGGCGATGTCGCCGCCGTCCCGCTACCCGCAGCGGTCTGGCTATTTGGCAGTGCGCTGACCGGATTGTCTGTGTTGAGCGCCAAGCGGCGGCGTGGCTGATTCAGATGTCAGGCTGGTTTTGCCACTCTATCCCCAATAACCCCGTCTCTGCCTGAAACCGCACGACTTTGAAGCCCCAGCCTGCCGATCAATGGCGGGCTGAGGCTTCACGGTTTTTGCGGATAAACAAAAAACCGAATCGGTTTTCAAAACCGAGTCGGTTTTTTTTAGGTGTTTGGCAATCTAACGCTGTAGGATGCGCATCGCGCATCGTTTAGGATGCCCCGCTATTCGTAGAAACAGGAAAATCCCCAATGACATTCCTCGAAACATCAGCCAGTAAAAGGATAAAAGATGGAAGCAATACCGTTGGTTGACCAAATTGACGCCCTCCTGCCGCAAACCCAGTGCAGGCAATGTGGTTTCCCAGGCTGTAAGCCTTATGCCGAGGCGATTGCCAAAGGCGAGGCGGATATCAACCAGTGTCCGCCGGGTGGCGAGGCGGGGGTGGAGGCGCTGGCCGCATTGTTAGGCCGCAAGCCCAAGCCTTTAGATCCAGAGCGCGGGCCGACCCTGCCGAAAAGCGTTGCCGTCATTGATGAACAGCGCTGCATCGGCTGTGCGCTGTGTATTCAAGCCTGTCCGGTCGATGCCATCCTCGGCGCGGCCAAACTCATGCACACGGTCATCGCTGCGGAATGTACCGGTTGTCGCCTGTGCCTGCCGCCTTGCCCGGTGGATTGCATCGCTATGGTGCCAGTCGCGGAAACGCTGGCCGAAGGCGATAGCACTGCGACAGCGCGGGCGCGCCGACAAGCAGACCACGCCCGGCTTCGGCACGAAGCGCGGCTAAAGCGTAAAGCGCGGGACAATTTAGAGAAAGCGGAAAATGTCCGCCGCAAGAAGGAATCGCTGGAAAAATGGCTTGGGCTTAAGCCGTAGGGCCACCGTACAAAGCGCGTGATTTAACACAGGCGCAAGGTATTTTCACACAAGCCCGCCAGGATGTCCGCATGGGTTTTCCGCATGAATCCTTAAGCCTAGCCCGTGGCACAAAAAATGGATGTCTGAGCGATGGCTGTTAAGCCTTCGACAACTCTAAAACCACAAAAAATAAGGTGTCCTGTGCGTATCCTCAAACCTTCGGTCAAATTCGGCTTCGGCGTACTAATTAGTTTAAGTTGTTTCATGGCCCATTCCCATCCGCAGCCCAAATCGGCGCAGGCTGAGGAAGAATCGACCACATTGGATACTGTGGAAGTGGAGGGGCGGGCGACCGACTTAATTGGCGTGGCGACGTCCGCCTCGCAAGGCGTGGTGGGTCAGCCGGAATTCAAATTCCGCCCGTTGGCGCGCGTCGGCGAACTTATTGAAGTGGTGCCGGGCATGTTGGCGACCCAGCACAGCGGTACTGGTAAAGCCAACCAGTATTTCCTGCGCGGATTCAACCTCGACCATGGCACCGACTTTAATGTCATGGTGGATGGTGTGCCGATGAATATGCCCAGCCATGCCCACGGCCAAGGGTATCTTGATTTGAACAGCCTAATCCCGGAATTGGTGGACAAGGTGGAATATGGCAAAGGGCCATACTATTCCGATATCGGTGATTTTTCATCTGCCGGTTATGCGCGTTTCCACACCATGCACACGCTAGACAAGGGTTTTGTTAAGTTCACCGGCGGTCAGTACGACTTTTACCGCACCGTCGCGGCCAATACGAATAAAATCGGCGATGGCGAACTGCTGTATGGCGGTGAAATGACGTTTTATGACGGTGTTTGGCAGCAGCCGGAAGACACCAAGAAATATAATGGCATGCTGCGTTACACCATTGACAAAAGCGATTGGGGCTTGTCGGTCAACGCCAAAGCCTACCATAATACCTGGACGGCGACCAACCAGATTCCATTATATGCGGTCAAGGAGGGGCAGATGGGTTTGTACGACACACAAGACCCTAGCGACGGCGGTATCAGTAACCGGTACAGCGGCTCTGTCAACCTGTGGAGCCGGGGGGATTCTTGGAAAAATGAACTGAATACCTACGTCGTCTACAGCGACTTGGAGCTATATTCCAACTTTACCGGTTTTCTGGATAATCCTATTTTAGGCGACCAATTGCAGCAAAAAGAACGCCGCATGATTGCGGGTGGCAGTGGCGAGCAAACGTGGTTCAACAATCTATTTGGTTTTGAAATGGACAACACGGTGGGTTTCATGGTGCGCTATGATGGCATTTCCGGCTTGGCTTTGAATCACACCAGTAACCGGCAGCTTATCGACGTTAGAACCAATAGCAATGTGGATGAAACCCATGGCGGCGTGTTTTTCAGAAACCAGACGCATTGGCTGAGCAAGTTCCGCACGGTGGCCGGTTTGCGCGGCGATTTTTACAATTTTCATGTGAGCAGCTTTTCGCAGCCGTTGAATTCCGGTAGCCGCTATGCCGGGTTGTTGAGTCCGAAGCTGACGTTTATTGCCGGCCCATGGGCGGACACCGAGTTTTTCCTGAATTTAGGCTATGGCTACCATTCCAACGATGCGCGCGGGACGACGACGCATATCGACGCAGATGGCAATTTGGTTGATCCGGTGACGCCCTTGGTGCGTTCACGCGGCGCGGAAATCGGCATGCGCACCCAATATGTCCAAGGCTTGAACAGTACGCTGTCGGTGTGGTGGCTGCAATTGGATTCGGAACTGGTGTGGATTGGCGACGCCGGCACCAACGAGCCGACCGGCAAAAGCGAGCGCTATGGCGTGGAATGGGCGAACTACTACAAGCCCACCGATTGGCTGACCCTGGACGCCGATTTTGCCTTTTCCGCCGCCAATTACACCGGCGTGCCATACACGGAAAACCGCGTTCCCAACTCCGTCCGCCGCGTCATCACCGCCGGGGCGGTGGTTGACCATCCCTCGGGCTTTTTCGGCACGATGCGAGTGCGCCATTTCGGCGACGTGCCGCTGAACGAAGGCAACACCTTCAACGCTGGCGACACCACGCTGCTGAGCCTAGGCGCGGGCTATCAGAAAGACTTCTACAAGCTGGAGATCGAGGTGTTCAACCTGCTTGACTCCAAGCGCTACGACATCGCCTACAACTACAACTACCGCACCCGCTCCGACGCCATCAACGGCTTGAACCCTGACGGCGTGGACGGCATCGTTATGCACCCGGTCGAGCCGCAGATGGTGCGCGGCACGGTGATGGTGAAGTTCTAGGGGCTTGCCCGTTGCCGGCGGGGGGAGGGCGGGTTACTATTCCTGATCGAACCCGATAACCCCCAACGATTGACGGCAATGACTCAGATATTTCTGTACGACACCACGCTGCGCGACGGCACCCAGCGCGAGGACATCTCCCTTTCCTGCGACGACAAGCTGGCGATTGCGCAGCGGCTGGATCAATTAGGCATCCATTACATCGAGGCCGGCTGGCCCGGCTCCAACCCCAAAGACGCCGAGTTTTTTCAGCGCGCCCGTCAGATTGGCCTGAAGCAGGCGAAAATCGTCGCGTTTGGCGCGACCCGCCGCAAAAACTCCCGCTGCGAGGCCGACAAAAACCTCGCCGCCTTAGTCGCGGCGCAAACCCCGGCCGTCGCCTTGGTCGGCAAAAGCTGGGATTTCCAGGTGGAGAAGATCCTCGACACCACGCTGGCGGAAAACCTGCTGATGGTGGGCGAAAGCATCGCCTACATGAAGGCGCAGGGCTTTGAGGTGGTGTTCGACGCCGAACATTTTTTCGACGGCTACAAGGCCAACGCCGATTACGCCATCGCGGTGTTGCGGGCGGCGTCGCAAGCCGGCGCGGATTTCCTGGCGCTGTGCGACACCAACGGCGGCGGCTTGCCGTGGGAGGTCGAGGCCATCGTCCGCGAGGTGTCGGCGCAGGTGCCGACCCGCCTCGGCGTCCATGTCCACAATGACAGCGGCTGCGCGGTCGCCAATTCGCTGGCGGCGGTGCGCGGCGGCTGCGTGCAGGTGCAAGGCACCATCAACGGCTACGGCGAGCGCGTCGGCAACGCCGACTTGACCAGCATCATCCCCGGCCTGCAACTGAAGATGGGCCACGCCGTCATCAGCGACGCGCAACTGCAAAGCCTGACGGCAGTGTCGCGCTATGTCGCGGAAATTGCCAACCTCAAGCACGACCGCCACCAGCCCTACACCGGCGAGAGCGCCTTCGCCCACAAGGGCGGCATCCACGCCGCCGCCGTGCTGAAAGCCGCCAGCAGTTACCAGCACATCGAGCCGGAATTAGTCGGCAACGCCACGCGCACGGTCGTCTCCGAACTGTCCGGGCGCGGCAATTTGCTGACTTTGGCGCAGCAGCGCGGGCTGGAAATCGGCGCGGAGGAGGCCGAGCGTGTGCTGCACCAGTTGAAAAAGCTGGAACACCAGGGCTTTGCCTTTGACGCCGCCGAGGCGTCGGTGGATCTAATGCTGCATCGCGCCCGCGCCGGCTACAAGCCGCCGTTCGAGTTGATTGATTTCATGGTGCTGGCCGAGGAGCGCCATGGCCGCGGGCTGCTGTCCGAGGCGATGGTGAAAGTGCGGGTGGGCGAGGAAGTCAAATTC
>JBJSYU010000017.1:0-6475 GCA_046089945.1 Candidatus Methylumidiphilus sp. | reverse complement strand
AAATGTTCGCCCCAGCCGCCGTCGCTGCGCTGCTTGGACAGCAGCCAGCGCGCGGCGGATTGCAGCGCGGGGTCTTCGGCCGACACGCCTGCGGCGCGCAGCGCCTTGGCGACATGAAAGATGGCATAGGTGTAATTGATGCCCCAAAAACCCGGATAAGACCCGTCGGCAAGCTGCGCCCTGCGCAACAGCGCCAAGGCCCGCGCACAGGCGGCGTCGATGCGGCCGTTGGCGAAGTCGGCGTAGTGTTTGCGGTAATGGCTGAGCGCGGCCAGCGCCGAGGCGGTGCATTCGACATAGGACAGTTCGGTCATGCACTGCCCATACATTTCTGAAGGATTGACCAGTTCCAACAGCCGCCCGGCGCGGCGGCGCTCATAGGTGCCAAAGCCGCCGTCGGCGTTTTGCCGGGACAAGATAAACTCCGCCGCCTGCCGCAGGCGCTCATCCGAAAGCGGTTCGGCGACCTGCGCATTCGGGTTTTCATAAAGGAGCAATAAGGCGCTGAGCGCTTCCGCCGTGCAGTCGCTGACCGGCCAGCGGTGCTTGCCGTCGGAGAAGCACCAGCCGCCCAAGGCCAGGTCGCGCCAGTTGGCGCGGTAGCCGGGCAGTTCTTCGGTCATCTGGGCGCCGTCCAGAAATCCGTTGGCGCGGACGCAGGCGTCCAGCACGGCGGCGTCAGTCCCCGGCGCTTCCAATAATGCCTGCACGGCGAAGGCGGTGTCCCAAGTGTTGGAACGGGCGCCGACATAGCGCAAACCCTCGTCCTCATCCTCCCAGCGCCACGCCTCGACCGCGCCCAGGCTCGGCGCCAAGTCCGGGTGATTAGGATCTTCGGCGTACAAGGCCAGACAATTCAGCAGGCCGCTGACCGGGGAAATGCCCTGGTATTGCGTGGAACGCTGCTCATAAATGATCTTCTCCAAGCAAAACGCCTGCCCCTTTTTGCGCAGGCTGCGGCTGTGGACGCGCTCATAAACCGCCAGCAGATCGTAAATGCCGCGCAGCACCGGCGTGACCGGCACCAGCGTGTCGCCTTTGGCGACGCGGTGGCGGCAAGCTTTAAAATCGATGGCGGCGTAAGGTTCCGCGTAAAGCTCGCCGCGCAGCGCGTCGCGCATGCCGTCCGGCAACACCGCGACAAAACGCTTGCCATATAAAAAGGCGATGCCCAAGTAAATTAGCCGGGTGTGGCAGTAATAACGCTTGGGATGGAACGGCAGGGATTCCGGCAGCAGGAACAGCTCCGGCGGGATCGAATTCAAGCCTGCATATTCATACAGCCCCAGCAGCGCCAGCCAAAACTTCCCCCAGGTCGGGATGGACTTGACGCCGTCGGGCTGCGCGTGGAGCCAGTGCCTAGCCTTTGCCGCCATCGGCTCGTCCGCCGCCACGCCGAGCAGGCGGACGGCGACATAGGCCAGCGCGGTGAAAAACACATAGCCCGGCGATTCCGGGTGCATGCCCCAAGCCCCGTCTGCCCGCTGCGTCACGGCAAAGTGCTTGAGGAGGGCCGGCTTGACCTTCTCGCCATACGGCAACCCGACGACGCTGCGCACGATCACCGCCTGCGCGAGGATCATCGTGCACCACACCATTTCACCTTCCCAATCGCCGCCAGGGCGCTGAATTTCCAGCAAACGGCCAAGCGCGCGGCGGCAAGGCGAGGCCACATCGGCAAAGGTCTGGCTCATCCTCGGTCACCCGGAGGAAACGGAAAGTTTTTATCGCTCAAGGATTGCACGGGTCGGAGGCGGTTGACGGATGGGTGTCAGTTTCGGCAAAGAGACCAAATATAGGGCTTGCTCCAGACGGTGCTGGTAAAGCCCCGCAGCCCTGAGTGCCTAGGATTCTGGCGGCGCGGACGGGCTGCGGCTGTTTGGCTGTTGCGGAAACGTATAACCATTGTGCTGGAAAATCGCTTTCCCGTCTACTTTGTCGGCAAACAGGCAACAAACGTTGCGGCGGCGTCATTGCGATGGTTTTTTTCAGTGTTTAGCGGACAGGCGCCAAGGCTTCAAGGCCCAAGTGGCGCCAAGCGCCGCGACCTGAGAAATAAGGCGGAACATCAGCGGACTGGGCGGCTGAGGTCAGCACAACCCCGCATCCTTGGCATCGCCCACCGGCCAGCCCAGCCCGGCTGAAGGCACCGGATTTTATGGTAATATCCCAGCCGCCCCGCCGCCTTTGGCCGGGCGCGCCGGCCCAAGCGGCCCGCGGCTGCTCAAAGACCCCTCCCGCAAACCCCGATGAACGCACACAAACTCACCCACCTCAAACAACTGGAAGCGGAAAGCATCCACATCATCCGCGAAGTCGCGGCGGAATTTGAACGGCCCGTCATGCTCTACTCCATCGGCAAGGATTCGGCGGTGATGCTGCATCTGGCGATGAAGGCGTTTTACCCCGGCAAGCCGCCGTTCCCGCTGCTGCACGTGGACACCACCTGGAAATTCCGCGAGATGATCGCGTTCCGCGACCAGCACACCAAAAACTTGGGGCTGGAACTGCTCGTCCACATCAACGAGGAGGGCGTCCGCGCCGGCATCGGCCCGTTCACCCACGGCAGCAAAAAGCACACCGACGTGATGAAGACCGAGTCGCTGAAGCAGGCATTGGACAAATACCGCTTCGACGCCGCCTTCGGCGGGGCGCGGCGCGACGAAGAAAAATCCCGCGCCAAAGAGCGCGTCTATTCCTTCCGCGACCAAAACCACCGCTGGGACCCGAAAAACCAGCGCCCGGAACTGTGGAATGTCTACAACGGCAAAATCAATAAAGGCGAGAGTATCCGCGTGTTTCCGCTGTCCAACTGGACGGAACTGGATATCTGGCAATACATCTATCTGGAGAGCATCCCCATCGTGCCGCTGTATTTCGCCAAAGAGCGCCCCGTGGTCGAACGCGACGGCATGTTAATCATGGTCGATGACGAGCGCATGCCCCTGCTGCCCGGCGAAACCCCGCAAATGGTCAAAGTCCGCTTCCGCACATTAGGCTGCTATCCCCTGACCGGCGCCGTGGAATCCGACGCCACGACCTTGCCGGAAATTATCCAAGAAATGCTCTTGACCAAAACCTCCGAACGCCAAGGTCGCCTCATCGACCACGACCAAGCCGGGTCGATGGAAGAAAAGAAAAAGGAAGGGTATTTCTGACCGGGAGGGTTGTTTAAGCCACCGGCATTGAGTTCATTCTTTTCCGTCCGCCCCTAGCCTGCCGAATGGGGCGGACGCACATCAATAATCGGCGGCGTTAGGGGCCGCTGCTAAACTCAAATTTGCCCCAGCCGTTCCAAGGTTTCGGGATAATCCGCAACCAAGCGAATCAACAAAGCCGCTTGGGCGTTCGGTTTAGCGCGGCCCTGCTCCCAATTCCCCAAGGTGCGCGGGTTGGTGCGCAGATAACGGGCGAACACGGCCCGCGACAAGTGCAAGCGCTCGCGCAAAGCCATAAGTTCGGCAGCATCCAAATCCGGCACCGGCTTAGCGTCCACCTCATGGGTACGCAAAGTGCGCTTGCCGTGCCGTTCTTCCGCCAGCGCGTCAAAGCCCTCGCCCATTTCCTCAAACAGATTTCGTTTCATCGTCTCGCCTCCAACTCTAGTTTCAGCCGCTCTTTTAGCGCCTTGCATTCTGTGGGCGACAGGTCGCTCACTTCGTTCTTGTTGTGCAAGGTGAACAGCCAGAACTGCCGCCCCGCTTCCCCTTGCCCCGCCGTTGTTCCGGGTGTTCTCCCGCTTTTGCGCATTATCTAACAGCCGCCTGCGCAGGGCCGCGTCAATTTGTCCCGAAACCAGACTTGCCGCAGCCCTGTAAGCGCCTTCGCCGCCGGTGTGTCCGTTGAGGATAGCGGCGTGTTCGGCTAACCATTGACAAGCAAAGGGCGAAGCGGCGCATAATATGCCCCTACAAAATCAACGGAGAATTCGACATGTCCGAGAACCGCATTGATTTAGACCTGACGCAAGAACAGGTCGATAAGGTCGTCGCCGCCTTCAAAACTATCGAAGAAACCCTGCCCGGCCTCATCGAACTCACCCCAGAACAGCGGCAGGCCATGCCGCGCTACAGCGACAAAGATTTGGCCTTCATCCTCAAAGCCTTCACCCTCGCCGGGCAACACCCGGAAATCTTCCCGCCCAGTTTCAGCTTGGACGAAATGCGCCGCGACGTGGAAGCGCTGCAAAAGCTGGATGTCATCCTCCACACCGGCCACCGCGTCATCGGCATCTTGGAAGACTCCCGCTTCGCCGCCGCCCGCGAAAGCCAAAGCCATGGCCTCACCGTCTACCAGTTCGTCAAGACCCACAACGCCCTCACCGGCAAGCTCGAAGACGCCCTCGCCGACCTCAGCAAACACTTCGCCCGCGCCAAACCCGCCAAGGCGGACAAGCCCGCCGAGTCATGAGCTTGGCGCCGGATGCTGGAGTGCAAGATTTATCTTGCCAAAGTTTGAACCTTTGGGCCATGCAAGCCTTGCGCGGCAGCTAGGCAGAATAGAAAAGAAGCAGCCGCGCCCAGCCTCATCGCTGACGGGCACAGCAACGCAGCTTCCTTAAGTCGGCAATGCTGCTGCCGCCCGAAGCAACAGCGCTTCCCGCGCCAGCAGCGTTGCCAAGGTCGGCGGCAATGTTGCTGTTGTGCGCCGCAACGGCGCTTCCGAGGGCAGCGACGATGCTCGCGATCTTAGCGGTGCAGCCGCCCTAAGTGGCAATGCCGCTGCCCATCAAAGCAACGAAGCTTCCCGCCATAGCGATGCCTTTTGCTGGCGAAGTTTATGGCAATCGGCGCGTTGCACATCGTTTCGGCGAACAGGCCGGGCGGCATCCGGCTGATCCAAATGGCGATCTCGGCGTATTGCAACACTCCAACACGCTTCATTCACCGGCCTAAAACCTGCCCTATTTAGGTCAAAAACAAGCCGGGTGCCTCTCATGCGCCTGCTCAGGTACAATTCACATTTCGCAACCTCATTCGGAACGCACTGAAAAAATGGCTAACGCCGACTTGTTAATTGGCTTGGTGAAAGCCGGAACATCTGGCAATGCCGCCTTGTTTCGGCGGCATGTAGAAGCCTTGATTGCCGATGAACGCACAAAAAAACACGGCATTCTCGCCGACCGTCTCGGCTCCATCCTGCAAAACGGCACGCCTGTTGGCGCCCTGCCGAGATCCCAAGACCATGCCGCCTCCGCTTTTCTGCTAGAGCAAACGCCCCAGCGTTCCCTGGAGTCCCTGGTTCTCGCCGATGAAGCTTTGGCGCTTTGCCGTGAGTTGATTGAAGAGCAGCATCGTAGTGACCTACTGAAAACCTATGGACTGATTCCACGGCATCGCATTTTGCTGGCAGGGACGCCGGGCAACGGCAAAACCACACTTGCTGAGGCTTTGGCCTATGAACTGGCGGTGCCTTTGCTATCGGTACGTTATGAAAGCCTGATAGGAAGCTTTCTTGGAGAAACCGGTGGTCGCCTGCAA
The DNA here is from genome assembly GCA_046089945.1 of Candidatus Methylumidiphilus sp. Taxonomy (GTDB): domain Bacteria; phylum Pseudomonadota; class Gammaproteobacteria; order Methylococcales; family Methylococcaceae; genus Methylumidiphilus. The sequence goes on along the minus strand of JBJSYU010000017.1, from coordinate 995 downwards.
AAAGTATTTGACTACGTCAGAACCCAGCGTTGCGTGTTGTTTTTCGACGAGTTTGAAGTTCTGGGCAAAGAGCGAGGCGATGCGCGGGAAACCGGCGAGATTAAGCGCGTGGTTGGAACCCTGCTAACCCAGATTGACCGTTTGCCAGAGTACGTCATCACCATCGTTGCCAGCAACCACCCCGAATTGTTAGACCGGGCCGTGTGGCGGCGCTTCCAATTGCGCATCAACCTGCCTGCACCCAACCGCCGCCAAATCGAACAGTTCATTGAGCGTTTTGCAGAAAGTCGGAATTTCCGCTTTGGCTTGGCGGCTTCCACCATGGCGGAAAAAATGACCGGCCACAGCTACGCGGAAATCGAAGAATTTTGCGTAGATATTCTCAGGCAAGCTATTTTGCATGGACAAACCGACAATCCAAAAAATATCACCCAGCTTAAGCTTAAACAATGGCAGGTGCGGGCGGCGATGCGGGGAACAATCCAATCCTCAAGCCCGGAATAACCCCACTTTTCATTCCAAAAACTAAACAGGCTATCTGAGCCAAGGAGTTCAAGCCAATGGCGAATCATCGTCCACTGCTAATTTTTCCAGCTTACACTTCTGCCGAACGCAAAGGCAGGCCAATGCCTATACCAAAACCCCATTCACCCGGCAGAGCAACGCAGGGCGAAAAGCTTGGCCCTAAGTTTGAATCCCTGCAAAAGGCTTTGGAAACTGACCGAGTGGCATTCCAAGAAGATATGCAAGGGCTGGATCCAGAGTTTGTATTGGTGATTGAAACGCGAGATCGGATTGAGGGATTTCAAATCGCTGCTAAAAATATAGGCATGGACTGGTTAGGTGAAATAGATTTAGAAGATTTAGAGCCAGACGAAGACTTTCATGAATTGGACAAAAATACTGGTCAACCTTCTGATAACAAATTGACCGGGAGACTTTATCTCTCTATGGTAAATCAGCAGGCACTGCACCAGCTCCTAAGCTTGTGGGAA
>JBJSYU010000016.1:0-3543 GCA_046089945.1 Candidatus Methylumidiphilus sp. | reverse complement strand
CCGGCGGATGTCGGCAAGCCCGTTGCCGTTTTGGCGGCAGCGGATCGTTTTGAGTGGCTGGCGGCTTACGAAGGACGCGCGCAGGGCATTAAATAAACAAAAAACGCCTTCCCCGCACCTGCCACAGGCAGGCGAGGAAGGAGGTTTTGTCGGCCCCAAGCCGCCGCGCCGCCGGGCCTTTTTTTTAAGGCCAGACGGCTGGCGGGGCTTAGTCGCTGTCCTCAGCCGGATTGACGGCGACCGGGGGAGCCGTAGCCGCAGCGTTGTCTTCAGCATCCTCTTCCGCGCCCGCGCCGCCCGCTTTCGTTGGTCGCCTGCGGCTGCGGCTGCGGCGGCGGGCTGCTGGCCGCCGCGTTTCTTCTTGGCCTGGATCGGCGTCTGCCGCGCCAGCGTCGCTGTCAGCGTTGGCCAAGGGTGTGGCGTCCGTAAGGTCGGCTTCCGCTTCGGCAGGCTCGGGTGTTTGCTGATCGAAGGCTGCGGGCATTGCGTAGGCGTCTGCGGGCGTCGGCGCACTGCCGCCTTCCTGCCGCGCCGGTTCCGCCGCTTCGGCGGATGGCGGCGCGAGCGCCACCGCGCTGTCCGCTTCGGTCTGCGGCGAGTTGTCTCCGGTCGGTGTCGGGCTTGCCTCGACCGGGTAGGCGGGTTCTTCAGGGGTTTCCGCCGCCGTGTTGTCCGCCTCGGCCTGCGGCGTGCCGTCCTCGACCGGCGCTGGCTCAACCGTGGCCGGGGGGTCGCATTCGGAAGTTGCCGTTTCTTGCCAATCGAAGCTCGGCGTTTGGCTTTCCGCCGCTGTCGGCCAATCTGCCGCCGGCGCGTCGGCGTCCCCCACAGGTGCCGTCGGCTCGGCGGCTAGGGCGGGCGCCGGATGATCGGCAACAACGGGGGGCGTGTTTTCCTCCGACGGGGCGGCGTCTGCGGAAGGCTCCACCCAGTCGATATAGGTGGTGGCCGGACGCGGCCGGGGCGGGCGCTGCGCCCGGCGCGGGGCGGCTTCGGGCCGGGCGTCGCGGGTTTCCGCTGCCTCGCCAAGCGGCGGCCGCGCGGATGATGGGATGGTTGATGCCAGCGACGCGGCGGGTGGGCTGGCCACGTCCAGCGCTGGCAGTTGCGGTTCCGGCTTGGCCGCAGCCAATGCCATCGGCTCGCTGTCTTCCGCGGCTAGTTCGCCCGGCATGCTTGCGGACTCAATGTCTGGCGTTTGCGCCTGCTCGTCCGCCGGGGCCGTCGCGCCTAGCGCTTGCGCGTTGCGGTTGGCGTCGCCGCGCCGGCCACGCCGGCGGCGGGAGCCGCGCTTGGGGCCTTCGCGTTTCGCCGGGGCGTCCAGCCCTGGCGCTGCGTCCTCTTCCGCCACTACGGGCGGTTCGAGGACGACACGCGCCGCCGCCGGCGGCTGGTTGGCGAAACTGGGCACCGCGCCCGACGAAATGCTGCCGTGGCGGGGCAGGATTTGGCGGCGCTGTTGTTCAGGCCGTTGTTCTTGCCGCTCCGGGCGCGGCTCGGCGGCGGGGCGCTCGGCGCGTTCCTGGCGCTGCTGTGGCTGCCGCTGCGGGCGCTGGCCGGGCTGTTGCGGGCGGCGCTGTTCGCCGCGTTCCTGCCCCTGCGCCGGGGACTGCTGCACCACGGGCGAGGGCCTAGGCGGCGGCACGAAAGCCTGCGCTGGCGCGGCCTCTTTGTCTTCCTTGCCAGTGAGGATATTGAGGAAACGCTTGATCAGGCCGCCGCCGCCGGCAATCAGTTGGCCGGGCGGATGCTGCGCTTGTGGCTGCGACTGTGGCGCGGTCGGTTGAATGGGGGAGGGCGGCAGAAATTCGCGGACGGCGGGTTGCTCGGAGACCGTCGGCGTTTCGCGGGCGAACTCGGACGTGGCGCTGCGGCCGTCGGCGCGGATCAATTGGTAGCTGGAGGTCTTGGCCGGCTCTTCGTCGCTGGCGTTGGCATTGGCGCGGATGCGCTGGATGTCGAAGTCCGGCGTCTCCATGTGCTTGTTGGGGACGATGATGATGGCAACCTTCTGCCGCCGCTGAATCTCCTCGATGCTGGCGCGTTTTTCGTTGAGCAGGTAAGTGGCCGACTCGATGGGCAGTTGCGCGATGATGCGGTCGGTGTTCTTCTTCATCGACTCCTCTTCGAGGATGCGCAGCACCGACAGCGCCAGCGATTCGACATTGCGGATGCTGCCCTGGCCTTTGCAGCGCGGGCAGGTCAACAGCGACGCTTCGCCCAAGGACGGGCGCAGGCGCTGCCGCGACAGCTCCAGCAGGCCAAAGCGGGAGATGCGGCCTAGCTGGATGCGCGCCCGGTCGAGCTTCACGGCGTCGCGCAGGCGGTTTTCCACCGAGCGCTGGTTGCGCGCCGCCATCATGTCGATGAAGTCGATGACGAACAGGCCGCCTAGATCGCGCAGCCGCAGTTGCCGGGCGATTTCGTCGGCGGCCTCCAGGTTGGTGTTGAGCGCGGTCTCCTCGATGTCGCCGCCTTTGGTGGCGCGCGCCGAGTTGATATCGATGCTGGTCAACGCCTCGGTGTGGTCGATGACGATGGCGCCGCCGGAGGGCAGCGGCACTTCGCGGCTGTAGGCGGTCTCGATCTGGCTTTCGATCTGGTAGCGGCTGAACAGCGGCACTGGATCTTGGTAGTGCTTGGCCTTGTGGATGAACTGCGGCATCACTTGCTGCAAGAAGCTGATGACGGTCTTGTGCGTGGCTTGGCTGTCGATGAGGATTTCGTCGATGTCGTTGCGCAAATGGTCGCGTAACGCGCGGATGATGACGTTGCTCTCCTGGTAAATCAGGAACGGCGCGGTCTTTTCGCGGCCGGAGCGGTCGATGGCCTCCCACAGTTGCAGCAGGTAGTTCAAATCCCACTGCAACTCTTCCACGGACTTGCCGCCGCCCGCCGTGCGGATGATCAGCCCCATGCCTTCCGGCACTTGCAGCGCGGCCATGACCTCGCGCATGTCGGTGCGCACTTCCCCCTCGATGCGGCGGGAGATGCCGCCGGCCTTGGGGTTGTTCGGCATCAGCACCAGGTAGCTGCCGGCCAGGCTGATGAAAGTGGTCAGCGCCGCGCCTTTGCTGCCGCGCTCTTCCTTTTCGATCTGGATGACCACTTCCTGGCCTTCGCGCAGCAAATCCTTAATGTCGCGGCGGGTGTACTCCTCGTCCTGTTGCAGGCCAAAATAGGCCGGGGAGATTTCCTTGAACGGCAGGAAGCCGTGCCGCTCCGATCCGTAATTGACGAAAGCCGCCTCCAGGCTGGGTTCGATGCGGGTGATGGCGCCTTTGTAGATGTTCGACTTTTTTTGTTCCTTGGACGGTATTTCGATGTCGAAGTCGTACAGTTTTTGGCCATCCACCAGGGCAACCCGCAATTCCTCGGGTTGGGTGGCGTTGATTAGCATTCTTTTCATTCGGCTGTTCCTTTAGCGTCTTGACGGGTAAGCGAGCGACTCTGGATCGCACGGGGGCTTAATTAAGTCAGACCGACGCTGTCAGTTGCGATGTCCATGGCATACGCTATACATGACGCGGTCTGGTTAAGGTC
>JBJSYU010000015.1:0-2614 GCA_046089945.1 Candidatus Methylumidiphilus sp. | reverse complement strand
AAGAACCGCGATCTGGTTGGAGGTAAGATGCCGACGCTCCATATCGGCGTTCCATGGCGCTGTTTGTTGGGCAGCAGGCGTGTTGCTGGGCTGGCGCTCTGGCAGCATGCCGCGCCCTGCGCCTGGCGTCCAACGCTTGCTTTGGATCGTTTTGAACCCGGCCAAAGCAAGCTTTGGACGCCAGTGGGCTGGTTCGCTGGGTTTAAGGGCAATGGCATAGCTCATGCCTGCCCCCATAGATTTGCACCGCGTGAGTATTCCCAATGAACACATTCCGCCAAGCTTTCCGCTTCATTCCCAGCCACCCCGCCGTGACGGCGCTTATCCTCGCGCTAGGCGCTTTGGCTGGCGTGGTCGCTAGTGTCGGCCTGCCGCCCGCCCTGCCCGCCCCTGACGCCCTCTGGGCGCAATTTAGCGCCTATTTGCAGGGGGCTTGGCTCGGTGCCGGGGAGACGCTGTCGGCCATCGGGCGCGGCCATGTCAAAGGCGTCTGGGCGGCAGAGGTCGTCGCCGCTGTGTTGGCCGTTGCCTTGGCGCTGAGTTCGGGCCGTTGGCTGTTGCGACGGCTCCGCCCGCGCAGGGCTGAGTTTTTGAAAAACATCTGGCGCGTCATTCAGTTCATCCCCGAATATCAAGGCCGCATCGTCGCCGTGTTTGCCGCTGGCACGGTGCTGGGGGCTATCGGCGCGGGTACGCCGTATCTGTACAAGATGATCGTCGATGTCATCACTAAGTTGGCTTATGGCAGGATTCCTTACGCTGAGGCCGCTGATAGCATCGTCAAGCTGCTGGGGCTGTTCTTCGCGCTGCGCGTGGCGATGGTGTTTTTCAGCGCTTTGCAGGACAAGCAGGCCGATGATTTGTGGCTGGACACGGTCAGTACTTTCCGCCAGCGGGTATTCGATAATATGACGCGCATGTCCATCGACTACTTCGAGAAAACTCGTGCGGGCGAAATCATGGATCGCTTCGGCACGATTCCGTCGATTACCCAATGGCTGTTCGCACTGACCGAAGGCACGTTGGCGAGTATTCTGCAAATGTTCTTCATCATCGGCGTGTTGCTGTATCGCGCCCCGTTGATCGGCGTCGTGATGAGCGTGGTGTTGGCGTTCAATTTTTATATCTCCTATCGCTCGGTCGGCTGGTCGAAGCCGCATCGGCGCGGCTGGCAAGCCTTGGCTGGGCGCATGGCCGGCTTGTTGGCGGAGATGGTGGGCAATATCGCCACGGTGCGCAGCTTTGGCGGCGAGCCTGCGGTGAAGCAGCGCTACGACGCCACCCAGGAGCAATGGAAAGTCACCCGTGACCAATTGCACCAAGTGGAATGGCGCTCGACCTTGATGCTGAATGTCGGCAACGCTGTCGGCGTCTGCGCTGCCGTCGGGCTGGCTGCCCTCAGCGCGTTGGCTGGGGCGATGACGGCGGGCGATATCTTGTTGGTGTTGACTTTGACACAAAACCTGATTACCACGATTGCGCCGATTGCCCGCCAGATCAATCAAGCCGGTGACATTGAAGCCAGCGCTGAGCGCTTGGTTGAATTGTTGGATGTTGATACTGAACTGGCTGATCGTCACGACGCCATTGAACTAGGCCATATCGAATCCATCGCTTTTGAAAACGTCAGCTTCTCGTATCCCGGCAAGCGTAATACCAGCGCCATCCAAGATATTTCGTTTGCGTTGAAGGCGGGTGAAACGTTGGCCTTGGTGGGTTTAAGCGGTAGCGGCAAGTCCACTATCGTTAAACTGCTGATGCGTTTTTACGATCCGAGTCTTGGCCGCATTTTGATCAATGGCCGCGACTTGCGCGATTACAAGCAACGTTCGGTGCGTGCCAAGATGGGCGTGGTGTTGCAAGACGTGGCTTTGTTCAACGACAGCATCGGTGAGAACATCGCTTTTGCTAGGCCCGGTGCGACGACCGATGAAATCGAAGCTGCCGCTGTCGCCGCGCATGCGGATGTTTTCATCCGCCGCATGGGCGAGGGCTATCAGACTTTGGTTGGTGAACGCGGCATCAAGTTGTCGGGTGGCGAGAAGCAGCGCGTTGCGATTGCCCGCGCCATTCTTAAAGACCCGGAGCTGATTATTTTGGATGAAGCCACCAGCGCTTTGGATTCAGAGTCGGAGGTGTTGGTGCAGCAAGGTTTGGAGCGTCTGGTGTCGGGCCGCAGTTCGGTCATTATCGCTCACCGCCTTAGCACGGTGATGGGCGCTGACCAGATATTGGTGTTGAAGGAAGGTCGCGTGGTTGAGCGTGGTCGCCATGCAGATCTTGCCAACCAAGAGGGTGGCTTGTACGCCCGGCTGTTTGAGATTCAGAGCCAGGGTTGGTTGGCGGGTTTGGCCGCTTGAGGTTGGAACGCCGGCGTGTTGCCGGCGTTTTGAAGTTGGAGCGCCGGCATCTTGCCGGCGTTTGCGTTTGGAGGCCGCTACGCCTCAGCGCCTGCCGACGCCACGGCGCCGACGGTTAAAGAAAAGAATAAATGTAAGGATAAAAGAATAAGGGCCCGAAAATCGCGTTTTTTCCTTTTTAAATCAGGATTTTGCAAATTTTACCCGTCAGCTATAACTACCATTTTGCCGCCAAATCGCCGCCGCCGGAGGCC
>JBJSYU010000014.1:0-9776 GCA_046089945.1 Candidatus Methylumidiphilus sp. | reverse complement strand
CGATCCAGCGCACCCGCGCCACGAAGCGGTTTGGTGTTTTCAGGTTTGGCGGGGAGCGCTGACCGTTGTCGTTAGGCCGTTGCTTGGCCTTAGGCTAAAAGCCTTTTAATAACCTTCTTAAGGTGGAAAATGTCATGAACTGCATCAACAACAACTCTTGCCATTTTTGGACTGCTTTAATCGTTGCGGTATCATTGTCAATAACTCTTTCGATAGCGCCGACTCAGGCCGCCGTGATTCTCGTCGTGGACGTATCAGACTTCTTTGATTCTGACGCAGGAACGAACAGCCTTAAATTATCTGGCGTTTCGGGTGCCCTTCCTGAGGTAACCGTAACTGCCAATGGGAATTTTCCCGAACTGGATCTGCGAAATTTCTTCACTTCCCCTAAGTCTGGCTTACAGATATCGTCGGCGATCATGGAGGGCCTCGCTGATTTCATGGGGCGAACCTACGGGCTGAGCTTTCTGTCGGGTGTGTTTGGTTGCCGTGTAAACGTAGACCCCGACTGCATCCCCCGCATAACAGACATCCCCAATACGTCGCTGGGAATTCTTGCAACAAACGGTCAAAATCACGATTTCGACACGGCTCAGACCGCCCTAACAGGTCTGAGCGTTTTCAACGTCGGCGCACTAGGATTCAGCGCTTCTGACTTTGGGACGGGTGGGGATGTCTTCGCTCAAGACTTTCCTTTTGTTCGTATCGGACAATGGCGGGCGGTCGGCTTGAACAGCTCGGTTCCTGAACCGACGACGCTAACACTACTCGGACTTGGCATACTGGCTGGAATTGTGCGGAGGAGGTGCGGTTAAGCTGATTCCACGCTGGATACGGATAATCTAAGGCCCGTGTAGCCGGATGGGCAGACGGCTTTAGTCTAAGCGGGCTTTTTGCCTAACGCGTTGACTTTATTTGCTTTTCTTTTGTGCGAGAGGTGGATATTATGAACATGCTAAAGAGGTTTATTGCTGGATTGGTAATTAGCGCAGTGATGCTTGGCGTTGTAGATAGCGCACAGGCTGCTATCATCCACTATTATGATTTTGCATCTGCCGCGACAGACTCAGTTGGTGGAGAGAATGGTGTGCTGTTCAATGGTGCAACAGTAAGTGGTGGCGTACTAAATTTAGATGGTTCTGACGACTATGTCGAATTCTCGTCTCACCTTGTGCCGACAGCAGAAAGCTATACCGTAGCGTTTTTTGCGCAGCAAAATTCCTCACAGTCAGGATTATTTGTTGAAATGATTTCTCAGGGTACGGCAGGTGGCACGGGCTTCTATATTGGAAAAAACTCAGACGATACTGTAAGGGTGAGTGATGCATGGATTTGGACTGGCATCCCTTTTCCAACGGTTGGTGTGCTACATCATTACGCCCTCACAGTAGAGAAGAGTAGCAGTAAGTCATCTGTTTACATCGATGGCACGCTGGCCGGTCAAGCAAATGTCGTGCCTTCAGCTTATCTTGCGGGAAGCAATACACGTTTGGGAAATCAATTCTCGCCATATGCGGAATATTTCCACGGAATTATTGATGATGTCAGAATTTATGACTCTGTACTGACTGCAACAGATATCGCAAATCTGGCGTCGCCAACGAGCGCTATTCCCGAACCTTCATCAATTTTATTATTGGTGATAGGATTCGCGGGTTTGACGTGTATCAAAGGGGTCGGCTTCTCGTAGCCTAGCCGGGTAGCCGGGTAGGGTGGGTAGACGGCTTTATCGTCTACCCACGCGCTTCTCTAAGTTGGCTGGTGTTTTCGAAGACCCGTTCGTCCATGGCGCGACTTGCTGACGGGCTGGCCGTTAACTCAAAAAGAGGAGTAATCTCATGCAAGCAAAAACACAAAAAAGTTACAAATATATAGCCTTTGCCATTTTGGCTTTAACTGGACCAATGGCATCGGAAGCCTACGCAGCAAGCCTGATCGGACATTGGGGTTTCGAGGAAGGAACTGGCACGGTAGCTTTTGATTCTTCGGGAAATGCCTTAAACGGCACCCTACACGATGCTGCCTATGTAGTAGGCAGGATTGGGAGTTATGCGGTCAATTTCAATGGATCAAGTAGCTATGTCCAAGTTGGATACAGCCCCATACTCAATCCTGACTCGATTGGAATCTCTGTTTGGTTTAAGCCAAATCCCAGTCAACAAGGGTCAGCCGATATCCTTGACAAAGGACATGGTGCAGGAACAACACCAAACTGTGGGGGATATGCTTTGCAGTACAATGGCGTCACACCAACCATTGATGCATTGTACGGTAACGGGTCTGCAGGTTGCTTTGCGATGCTGAACACAGGAGGCGCTTATACTGATAACCAGTGGCACAATATTGTCGCAAATCTAGGTGCGAATGAAATGGCATTGTATATGGATGGTCAGTTAATATCCAAAACCTTGGGACAGGGGCCAATCATCGACAACCCCTCAGACTTGTTCTTCGGTAGGCATGGAGTGTTAGGCCGCTTCTATAGCGGTTCGCTTGATGACATCCGCATCTATGGGGATATACTTTCACAAGCAGAAGTGACACAACTGTATCAGTCAAGTTCCGACAATTCAGTTCCCGAACCGGCGAGTGTTGTTCTTGTGGGAATTGGCCTTGCGGTGCTTAGGTGGTTCGACCCGGAGGTGGGTTTAATTGATTTGCGGAATACTCCTGAGGTTGTTCCAAGCCACGGGTGGCGCGGCCTGCGCATGCCCGCTAGGAATGCCATAAACCAATTAAACCCACCTCCCCCCTTTTTTTTCAATGTCCCCAAACCTCATCCACCGTATTGGCATCGAGAATGCGCTCGGCCCAGACAAGCAGGGTTTCCGCATCGGCACTGGCAATGCGCTGGCGGGCCGATTCGGGCAGCGGGCGGAATTTGCGTTCCAGCAGGCGCAACACCACCGCCGCTTCGCCTTCTGCGACCGCATCCTGGTAGTAGCGGGTTTCTTTCATGCTGATGTCGGTAAAGTTGAACATTTTCAGAATCTCCTCACGGGTGAATTTTGGCAGTTTATAGACCATTATGGTTTCCAGCAAATCCAGCCAGTCGATGCCGTCGGCGGGTTGGGTTTCGCGGTGGGCTTGGACTTTCCGCACGATGGGATTGATCGCCTCAATATCGGCGACAATTAACGCGATCAACCAAAGCTTCGGGTTGGCGCTGTCGAGCAGCGGCAGTTGATCCAGATAAACCCGGTGCAAGTTAGGCAGGACTAGGAATGGCTCGGTCGCCGGGGAATGTCGTTCAATGGCTGCGCTGGGATAGATGACGACGGCTTGCCAAAGCTGATGGGTTGGCGATGGGCCTATCTTGCATCGGTTTTATGGCGGAATGCAAGGGCGACAGGTGGGCAGGGCGGTTTTAAGGAAGCTCTGAATAAGTCCTCTCTCCCCAACCCTCCCCTTGCGAGGCATAGGCATCTACACAAGTCCCTCTCCCTGTGGGAGAGGGATTTAGGGAGAGGGCTTAAATGTTTGAACTTGATGGACTTCAGGCATCCAAAAGCCCCTCTCCCCCAACCCCTCCCCCGCTGGGGGAGGGGAGTTAAATCAATGCCTTGCCGACTGTGTAGATACTCATGCCTGCGAGGAGGAGGGAGTCGCTGCTTATTCAGCGTTTCCTTTAAGGTGTATTATGGCGTCCTTTCCCCCGCCGATAAGAGGCAAACCGGATGGCTGCCCGCCTGATGATCGTCGAAAGCCCCAACAAGACCAAAAAAATCCGCGCCATTTTAGGGCCGGGCTGGGATGTGCAAGCCTGTTTCGGCCATGTCCGCGACTTGCCGCAGCGCGAGATGGGCTTGGCCCCGCCGGACTTCAAGCCGCACTATGAAATCCTCGAACGCGCCGCCCCGCATGTTGAAAAGCTGAAAGCCTTGGCGCGCCAGGCCGAGCGGGTTTATCTCGCCACCGACCCCGACCGCGAGGGCGAGGCCATCGCCTGGCATTTGTCGGTCGCCTTGCGGCTGAAAAACCCGGAGCGGGTGACTTTCAACGAAATCACCGACAAGGCGGTGCAGGCGGCGGTGCAGGCGCCGCGTCCGCTTGATTTAGACCGCGTCGCCGCGCAGGAGGCCCGCCGGGCGCTGGATCGGCTGGTCGGTTATATGGTGTCGCCGGAACTGTGCCGCCGCCTGGACGGCAAGCTGTCCGCCGGGCGGGTGCAGTCGCCGGCGCTGCGGCTGGTGGTCGAGCGCGAGCGCGAGATTGAGCGCTTCAACAGCTTGAAGCATTTCACCGTGACCTTGTTATTTGACGGCGAGACCGGCGATTGGTGGGCGCATTGGCTGTTTAAGCCGCTGTTGCCGGACGGCGCGGAGCATTGGACGGACGAGGCGTTCGCCCGCCAAGTCGCCGAGGTGCGCGAGGTGCGCGTCGTCGGCTTCAAAGACGGCGAGCGCCGCGCCGAGCCGCCGGCGCCGTTCACCACCTCGACCTTGCAGCAGGCCGCCTCGGCCAAGCTCAACATGAATCCGAAAGCGACGATGGACGTGGCGCAGGCGCTGTTCGAGCAAGGCTTGATTACTTACATGCGCACCGACAGCCCGAATTTGTCGGAGGACGCGCTGGCCGAAATCCGCGCCTATTGCCAGGCGCAAAACCTGCCGCTGGCCCCGCAGCCTAGGGTTTGGCAGGCGAAAGTCTCCGCGCAGGAGGCCCACGAAGCCATCCGCCCGACCCATGTGCAGCAACGCGCCGCCGGCGGCAACGCGCAGGAGCGTGCGCTGTATCAGTTGATTTGGGAGCGGGCGGTGGCTTCGCAAATGGCGGCGGCGGTGTACGACGTGCGGCAGGCGGTGATGGAATCGGTGCAGCCGGTGGACGGCCACACGCTGCGTTTTGGCGCCAAGGGCGAGCGGCTGAAATTCGCCGGCTGGCTGTCGCTGACCGGCGGCGACGCGGCGGATGAGGTCGGCTACGAAGGCCGCGACAACCCGGTGCCGGTGTTGCGGCCGGGCGATGCGCTGACCGCCAAAGACGCCAAGCTGGCCGAGAAGAAAACCGAACCGCCGAGGCGGCACACCCAAGCCGGGCTGGTGCGCGCCTTGGAGCGCCAAGGCATCGGCCGGCCTTCGACCTATGCGGCGATCATGGAAGGCTTGGTGCGCCGGGGCTATGTCGAAATCAAAGGCAAGGCCATGCATCCCACCGCCGTCGGCAAAGCCGTCGTCGATGCGCTGAAGCCCGCGTTTAGCTTCCTCGCCTATGAATTCACCGCCAACATGGAAGACCAGCTCGACGACATCGCCCAAGGCAAGCGCAAATACCTGCAACTGGTCGCCGAAGCCTATGAACTGCTGCGCCGCGAAATTGCCGCGCTGCCGCCGACTTCCGGCCGGCCCCGCGCCGAGATCGACGCCAGCGCCCCGCCGCAAGATTGCCCGGCCTGCGGCAAGCCGATGCGCCGCATCCATGGCGTCAACGGCTGGTTTTGGGGGTGTTCCGGGTATCGGGAGGGCTGTCGGCAGACCTTGCCGGATGTGGACGGCAAGCCGGGCGCGGCGCGGCAGAGTTTGGAACGGCAGGGGGTTGCGGAGGGCAGGGGATAAGCTTAAATCCCCTCTCCCAGTGGGGAGAGGGCTTAGGGTGAGGGCTGTTCCCTGCGCATCGCGGCGATTTCTGCCACCGGCACACCCGTGCGTTCGGCCAGCAGCGCATCGTCGGCAATGATATCCAGCAGGGCGCGGGCAATCGCCCTTTGCGCTTCGCGCTGGCCTTTCCGCATGCCTTGCTGCATACCTTTCTGCAAGCCTTGCTTCATACCTTTCTGCATACCCGCCTGCTCCCACTCCTCAGTCCACGCTTTCACACGTTCGGCCAACATGGTTTCCGCCTCTTGTAGGTTGTGAATTGGAGAAAAATCAATGCCGGGCAGGCGCCTCGGCAGCAACACTTGATCCATCCAGGTCGTGAACGCCCGCCGCAGGCTGGCTTGTTCCGGCGCTTGCAGCCAGACGCGCAGGCTGCGCACCACGGCCAGCATGTCCGCCGGCGTGCGGCTTTGCTCCAGCCTAAACAACGCCGCCGCCAAATTGCGCAAATCCGCGTCCGCGCCAAGCTGGATGTGGCCATCGTCCAACTAGCGCTTGCGCAAGCGGTCGCTGACATAATGGCCGTGGCATTTTTCCAAGGTCGAAAAATCCAGTTCCGCCACCCAATCCTCATGCACAAAGCCGCGCAGCAAATCCGCCACCATCTCGGCATGGGAAAACAGCAATTTGTAGGCGGGGTCGTGATCCATAAGGGTATTTTAGGCGATTGCCCAGGCGGATAAGCTAACGCGAGTCGGAATGCCCCAGCGCCTTGTCCGGGGCGATTTCATCGCGCAGCCGCTGCTTTAACTCCTTGGCCTCAGGAAACCGCCCTTCCTGCTTGCGCGACCACAGCGTTTTGCCGCCGCAGCGCACTTCAAATACCCCGCCGGTGCCGGGTATCAACGCCACTTCGCCCAGTTCCGCCTCAAACGTCACCAACAATTCCTGCGCCAGCCAAGCCGCCCGCAGCAGCCAGCGGCATTGGGTGCAAAATTCAATTTCCACGCGGGGTTTTTCGTGCATTTTCGTGTGCTCTTTAAAAAGTTTACTGATTAGACGCTGGGGTTCAAAGCTTGCTTTGGACGGGTTTAAAATGTCCAAAGCAAGCTTTGGACTCCAACATTTGGCCTAAAAGGGCAAGCATAACCCCCTATTCCACAGGCATCGCCAATTCATGCGCCACCGCGCTGCCGACAAACACGCCTTGCGCGTCGAAATAAAGGCTTAAGGCTTTTTGGGCGGTTTTCTCGCCCCGGTTATTCAAGGTTGCGCCATAGTATTGCCACACTTCGCGGGCGTTTTCCGGCAAGTGCGCCAAGGCCGCCGGTGCCCCGCCGAACTTCATCAGCAAAGCCGGCTGCGCCAGCGTCGTCGGCAGCAAGGCTTTCGACGCAGGGACGCCGAACCATTCGGCGGCCTCCCGCCGCGTGGTTTTACCCTTGAGCAATTTGGGCAATAGCTGCTCGTCGAAATCGCCCAAGCGCGGATCGCTCGAATCCTCAAACCAATACCCGCTGAGTATTCCTGAACTGAATTCGCAGGCCAACGTGCGGTATTCGCTCGGACGCCCGCCGACCGGGCCGTTATAGCTTTGCCGGTAGTAATACACTTCCAGCCTGCGGGCATCCAACTGGCGCTGGTCGATTTCCAGCGGTGCGCCGAATACCTTGAGGATTTCCGCCTGCGGCGTCGCGCCTAGGCTGGCGGTGTGCAAGGCTTGCAGATCCATATCGCGGCCAAAAACCGCCTCGCGCAGATTCGCACAGCCTGCCAGCAAGAGCAAAGGCAATAGCCAATAAACCCCCAGCCTCATGCCTCGACATCCGAGTAAAACATATTGTCAGAGCCGCCCGCATGCAAGGCCACGCGGATTATCTCGCCGACATAAGCCGCCATCTGCCCGGTAGACAAGCGCGGCGCAATGCCCGTCTGATCGGATTTCAGGAACTTGCGCAAAATCGGTTTGATATGGTCTTCAAACACCGCTTCCGAAACCGGTACGAAAGTGCCAGAGGACATGTTGAAATCGGCCACCGGCAGTATCCTGCCGACTAAAATGCCCCCCAATGTCGCGGTGTCGCCCAAGCCTAAATCCACGAGGTCGAAGGTTTTGCCACTGACCAAATCCAACAGGCTGACACCCTGGCGCGGATGGACATCGACAACCCGAAACACCGAATACCAAGACTCCAGCAAGGCCCGCATCAAAGTCTTGTCCATAGAACCGTCCGGTGGCTGCGTGTTGTCAAAATAGCGCTGGATAGTGTTTTTGCCGGCGCGGTAATAATGGTGCAGGGCATAGTCAAACAAAATGCCGATTTCGTCGTCGTTGTTTAATATCAAAGTGCCGGCCTTGAATATGCCGATTTTCTTGCCGCATTCCTGCACGGCGGGCTTGGGCAACTGCTTCGCCAAGTCGGTGTGTAGTTCGCGGCTGGCGACGCGGTGCGCCTTGTAGCGCTCGATCAAAGCCTCATCGCCAATCGATTTTGTGTTGCCGAAAAGTTGGGAAAACGGCCATTTCATGCGGATGATCCTTACAGGGTTGGGCTAAAAAAACAGGCATATGAGCAACAAATGACGGGCAAGTCAACAGCGGGCTTGCCGTCTTGCGGCGGGCGGAAGATGTCCTGCAAATTCACCTGCTCGGAAGGACTTCAAGCCATGTATGATGTGTTCATCAGTCATCGCAGCGAAAACAAGCCTTGGGCCAAAGCCTTGGCGCGGAATTTGACGGCTTGCGGCCTGCGCCCTTGGCTGGATTTGTGGGAGATGCCGCCCGGTGATTTTCTCGCCGCGCGCTTGCACGACGGCCTGCGCGACAGCCGCTGTGGCATTCTGTTGGCAACGCCGGGGGCGTTTGAGTCTGGCTGGGTGCAAACCGAATACGAGGCTATGCTGGCGCACAGCCATGCAGGATCGCACCTTCCGCCTCAGCCCACTGGCCAACGCCAACTTCCTGTTTTGGCCGGAAGCCGCCGCCGTCTGCCTCGCTGATTTGGCCGAGCCGGTGGCGCCGGCCCTGCTGCGGCTGGTCGGCGGCAACCATGCGTTGCTGCGGCTGGCTGTGCAGATTTACCAGACCCAAGGCCAATGCGACGAGGCCGCGCGGTTGGCCCGCTTGGGGCATGGCTCCTCGCATGCCCGTTTCACCGCCTACCGCGAAAACGGCGACGCCGAACGCTTGCGGCAATACTTGGCACAACAGGATTTAGGCCGCTATGATTTCTGGCCTAGCGATGCTTTACTAAGCCGCTTGTATTGGGATAGTCTGCTGGCGGAACGCGCTGGCCGTTTTGTCTGGCGTTGCGAGATAATCCGGCGCATTGGCCGGGAGGTGTTGGATGTGTGAGGCAGCATGAAAACTGACAGCTTATTTTATCGCCTATTGCTGGCGCAACCGACCTTGGCCTTTGAATTGGCCGGAATCGAGGTGCCAGAGGCGGCGGCTTATACGTTTATCTCGCAAGAGATCAAACAAACCGCGTTCCGCTTGGACGGCATCGCCAACCCGCCTGCCGACCGGCTCGACGCGCCTAGGGGCTATATCGAAGTGCAGTTCCAGTCCGATGACGATTTCTACCCGCGCTTTTTCAGCGAGATACTGCTACACCTGAGCCAATACCCCAGCTTGCATTCACTGCAAGCCGTGGTGATATACCCTAGCCAGTCGGTGGAATGCTCATCCCCCGCCATCGCCCCGTTCCTCGCACTGCCCAACGTCCACCGGGTATACCTCAACCAATTACCCTTATTGGACAGCGCCAACCCAAAACTATGGCTGATTGCGCTGATTGTCGCCGACCGGGCGAATATCGAGCCAATTCTGCGCAAAGTGCAAACCCACCACGCCAGCCAACCCGCCGACGGCATCGCCTGGCCGGATTTGCTGGAAACTGTACTAGTCTATAAACTGCCGAAATTTACCCGTGAGGAGATTAGAAAAATGCTGAACTTCACCGATGTCAGCCTGAAAGAAACCCAGTTTTACCGGGATGTGTTTGGCGAGGGGCGCCAAGAGGGACGTCAGGAAGGACGCCAAGAAGGGCGCGTCGAGGGCGAAGCGGCTTTGCTGCTGCGTTTGTTGGAACGCAAATTCCGTACACTGCCGGATTCCGCCCGCCAGCGCATCGCCAATGCCGACGCCGAGACGCTATTACTCTGGGGCGAACGGGTGCTGGACGCCAACAGCTTGGATGATGTTTGGGCTTTTTATGAATAGCCTGAATTTAGGTG
>JBJSYU010000013.1:0-4480 GCA_046089945.1 Candidatus Methylumidiphilus sp. | reverse complement strand
CAGTCCGCATTTGAAGACTTTGCGGGGAGGTGGGTTTAATTGGTTTGCGAAATACTCCTGAGGCTGTTCCAGGCCACGAGTGGCGCGGCCTGCGGATGCCCGTGAGGAATGCCATAAATCAATTAAACCCACCTCCCTTTGCGGAATGGGCGACTATCGACAAAAAACTGCACCGCCGCTTATTGGATTTAATCATGGATACCTTGCGCAACCCATTTGCGGGTATCGGCAAACTGGAACCATTAAAGCACGACTTAAAAGGCTATTGGTCGCGCCGCATGACTGATGAGCATCGTTTGGTTTACAAGGTGACAGACGACGCAATTATAATTGTCTCCTGCAAACATCACTATACCCATTAAACAACGACACCATGCGCTTCCTCGCCCCCCTGATTGTTTTCCTCGTGCTGATAGGCTTCCTCGCCGTCGGCTTGAAGCTTGACCCCCGCGAAGTGCCGTCGCCGTTCATCGGCAAGCCGGCGCCTGCGTTCACCTTGCCGCAACTGGCCGAACCGGACAAAACGCTGGGCAGCGCCGACTTTAAAGGCCAGGTCAGCCTGTTCAATATCTGGGCGTCGTGGTGCGTGTCGTGCCTGCAAGAGCATCCGCTGCTGGTCGAACTGTCGAAGCAGAACATCCTGCCGATTTACGGGCTGAACTACAAAGACCAGCGCGCCGAAGGGCTGGACTGGCTGCGCCGCCACGGCGGCAACCCCTACACCGCCAGCGCGTTCGACGCCGACGGGCGGGTGGGCATCGACTATGGCGTGTACGGCGTGCCGGAGACGTTTGTCATCGACAAGCAGGGCGTGATTCGCCACAAGCACACCGGCCCGATCACCCCGCAAGCGTGGCAGCAGACCTTGCTGCCGCTCATTATGAAACTGCAACAAGAAGGCCCGCGCCCATGAGACAGTGGCTATTACTGCTTGGCCTAAGTTTGGCGCTGGCCGTGCAGGCGGTGGAAATCCGCCCGTTCGATGATCCGGCCAAACAGCAGGCTTACGAAAATCTGGTCAAGGTGCTGCGCTGTCTGGTGTGCCAAAACCAGTCGCTGGCCGACTCCGACGCCGATTTGGCCAAGGATCTGCGCACCGAGGTGTACAACATCATCCAAAGCGGCAAAAGCGAAGCCGACGCGGCAAAGTTTCTGGTGGATCGTTACGGCGATTTCGTGCTGTACAAGCCGCCGCTGAAAGCCGCAACCTCGCTGTTGTGGCTGGGGCCGTTTGTGCTGCTGCTGGCGGGCTTGGGCTATCTAGTCCTGCTGGCCGTCAAACGCAGCCGGGCGCGGCAGGCCGATGTGGCGTTGAGCGACGAGGAGCGCCGCCGCCTGCTTGAACTTAAGAAGAAAATCGAAGGATAAGCAAACGTATGACAGGTTTTTGGATATCGGCGGCGCTGACGCTGCTGGCGGCTTATGCCTTGTTCGCGCCCGCCCTGCTGGGCAGGACGCGGCGCCGGGCGGTGGATCGGCAAAAGTTGAACCTGCAATTGCACGAACAGCGTCGTGCTGAACTGGCGGCGGAATCGGCCGGCGCCGAGTTGGAAAGCTTGCAGGCGGAATTGGACAAGGATTTGCTTGGCGACTTGACGGCCTCCGCCGGTGCGGCGGCGCGGCCTGCGGCGCACGGGCGCTGGGGCTTGTTGGCCGGGCTGATGGCCGCGCCGCTGCTGGGCGGCTTGCTGTATGGGCAACTGGGGCGGCTGGATTTGGCCGACTTCCACGCCGAGCCGCAGGCCCGGCCGCAACCGGCGGCAGTCGCCCCGGCAATCCGCCAGATGATCGACCGGCTGGCCGAGCGCATGCAAAAAGAGCCGGGCGACCTCAAAGGCTGGCTGTTGCTGGGGCGCTCTTACCAGCAGACCGAAGACTACGCCAAGGCGCTGGACGCCTACGCGCAGGCGGAAAAGCTGGCCCCCGACAACCTCGACATCCAAGCCTTCCGCGCCGAAGCCTTGGGCCAGTCCTTGGAGGGCGACTACACCGGCGAACCGGCCAAAATCGCCGCCGCGATCCTAGCCAAAAACCCCAAGCAGCACACCGCGCTGTGGCTGTCCGGCGTCGCGGCGGCGCAGCAAGGCGACAACCAGCAGGCGATAGGCTATCTGGAAACCTTGCGCGGCGAGTTTCCGAAGGACAGCCCGGAGGCCGAACATTTGGGCAAACTGCTGGCCGAGTTGCGCGGCGGGCCGGCCGAGGCGGCGGAAGACGACGTCGCCGCGCTGCCGGCTACGGGCGAGCAAAAATCAATCCGCGTCAACGTCGGCCTCGCCGCCGCGCTGAAGGCGAAGGCCGGCCCGGACGACACCGTGTTCATTTTCGCCCGCGCCGCCGCCGGCCCGTCGATGCCGCTGGCGATAGTGCGCAAAAAGGTCAAGGACTTGCCGGTCGAGGTCACGCTGGATGATTTGATGTCGATGGTGCAAGGCATGAACCTGTCCGCGTTCGACCAGCTCGTCATCGGCGCGCGCGTGTCCAAATCCGGCCAAGCCCTGCCCAAGCCCGGCGATTTGCAAGGCTTGACGCCGCCGACCGCCGTGGAGGACGGCGGGCGCTACAGCGTGGAGATTGGTGAGGAAGTCAAATAAAGACGTAGCGCCGGCATCTTGCCGGCGTTTGCATCGAAGCGCCGGCATCCGTGCCGGCCAAAGTCTGGCAATGCCGCAAACGCTCAATAACTAACGACTCCCTCCCCCGCGCAGGGGCGGGTCTTACATATTTTCACCCTCTCCCTAGCCCTCTCCCTTGAGGGAGAGGGGACTTAATTCAGAACTTTCTTGCAAGAGACAAAGCATGTACACCACCGCAATTTTCGACATGGACGGCCTGCTGCTCGATTCCGAGCGCCCAGTCCGCGACGCTTGGGAGGCGACGCTGGCGGGGATGGGCGTGGCCTATGACCATGAACTGTATCTGACCGCCGTTGGCCGCGGCATCGCCGAGTCGCGCCAAGTGCTGTCGCAAGGCCACGGGCCGGGGCTGGATTTTGACGCCGCGTTGGCGGCGGTGCGCCTGCGGCTGGCCGACAGCGTGGAGCGCGACGGCTATCCGGTGAAACCGGGGGCTTGCGCGCTGCTGGACGCGCTGACGGGCCGGAACGTGCGCCGCGCCGTGGCCTCGTCCACCGCCATCAGCCTCATCGGCCCGCGCCTGCGCCGGGCGGGCTTGGTGGATTATTTCGAGGCGATCACCGGCGGCGACGAAGTCGCGCGCAGCAAGCCGGAACCGGACATTTTCCTGCTGGCCGCCGCGCGGCTGGGCGTCGCGCCGACGCAATGTTTGGTGTTTGAGGATTCCAACTACGGGGCGCAGGGGGCGTTGGCGGCGGGCATGGGCGTGGTGCTGGTGCCGGACTTGAAGCCGCCGACGGCGGATGTGGAAAGCCGCGCCGTGCGCGTGTTGCGGTCGTTGGAGGAGGCTTGCGGCTTGCTGGACGGCTGGTTTTGCGGCTGATGCGCCCGGCGCTCAGCCCTGCAAACCCGCCGCCGCCTGCCACAGCAGCTTGCCGCCGACGACAAACAGCACCAGCGAAAAAATGCGCTTAAGCTGCAAAGTCGGCAAGCTGTGCGCCAGCTTCGCGCCTAGCGGCGCAAAGGCGACGCTGGTCAGCACAATGCCGAAAAAGGCGGGCAGATGCACATAGCCCAAAGTCTCGGCCGGCAAGCCGGGATGCCGCCAACCTAAAACCAAATAGCTGGCCGTGCCGGCCAAAGCGATGGGAAAGCCGCAGGCGGAGGATATCGCCACCGCCTGCCGCATCGCATAACGGCATTTCACCAAAAACGGCACGCTCAAGGTGCCGCCGCCGATGCCCAACACCGCCGACGCCGAGCCAATGCCGACACCGGCCAGCACCAACAGCCAGCCAACCTTGGGCCAATGCCGCCCCTCCCCGCCTTGCCCGCCGACCAGCATCCGCACGGCGACAAACAGCAAAAACAGCGCAAACACCAGCTTGAACCACGCCACCGGCAAGCGTTCGGCGACAACGCTGCCGACCACCGCGCCGAGCAAAATGCCCGGCGACAAGCGCCCGACCATCGGCCAATCCACCGCGCCGCGCCGATGGTGGGCGTAGACGGCGGACAGCGAAGTCGCCACTATCGTCGCCAGCGAAGTCGCCACCGCCACCACCATCAACAAGTCCGCCGGCACGCCGTGGCCCGCCAGTTGCCAAACCAAAAATGGCACGATCACCACGCCGCCGCCGATGCCAAACAGCCCCGACAGCAGCCCGGCCAAGCAGCCGAAAGCCAGATACAAGGCCAACGCCGCGCTCATTTGCGGCCAAAGCCGCAGGTCAGCGGATAACGCCGATCACGGCCAAAGGCGCGGCGGGTGATCTTCACGCCCGGCGGCGCTTGGCGGCGCTTGTACTCGTTCAAATCCACCAGCCGCGCCACTTTCCGCACATAATCCTCGGCAAAACCGGCGGCGATGATTTCCTCCACCGATTGATCCAGTTCGACATAGC
>JBJSYU010000012.1:0-6803 GCA_046089945.1 Candidatus Methylumidiphilus sp. | reverse complement strand
GCTGGCTGCTGATGCTGGACGAGGTGCAGACCGGCATGGGGCGGACGGGCACGCTGTTCGCGTTCCAGCAGGCGGGCATCACGCCGGATGTCATCACGGTGGCGAAAGCCTTGGGCAACGGTGTGCCGATGGGCGCGTGTCTGGCTTGGGGCAAGGCGGCGGAGGTGCTGACGGCGGGCAAGCATGGCTCGACGTTTGGCG
This sequence comes from Candidatus Methylumidiphilus sp., assembly GCA_046089945.1. Lineage (GTDB taxonomy): Bacteria > Pseudomonadota > Gammaproteobacteria > Methylococcales > Methylococcaceae > Methylumidiphilus. The sequence continues at coordinate 6,602 of JBJSYU010000012.1, read as the reverse complement.
GCAATCCGCTGGCTTGTGCCGCTGCGTTGGCGGTGCTGCACACCTTGGCCGAGGACAAGCTGCCGGAACGCGCCGCCGTGTTGGGCCGGCGCATCGCCGAGGGCTTGCGCGAGGCACTGGCCGATAATCCGCAGGTGGTCGAGGTGCGCAATCTGGGCCTGATGATCGGTGTGCAACTGGCCCGGCCTTGCGCGCAATTGGTCGGGCTGGCGCTGGAACAGGGTTTGTTGATTAACGTCACCGCCGAGTCCACCATCCGTCTGTTGCCGCCGTTGATCCTGTCCGACGCCGAGGCGGCGCGGCTGGTCAGCGAGTTGTCCGCCTTGGTCAACGCTTTTACCGATTAACCTTTAATTTAAACGCAAGCGTCATGTATCCCCGTCACTTTGTCACTTTTCTGGATCTCAGCGGCGATGAAATCCGCGCCCTGATTCGCCGCGCCATCGAACTGAAGGCGCTGAAGACTGTTTACGAACCGTTGAAGAACAAGGTGCTGGGGATGATTTTCGAGAAATCCTCGACGCGGACGCGGGTGTCGTTTGAGGCGGGCATGATCCAGTTCGGCGGCGGGGCGATTTTCCTGTCGCCACGCGACAGCCAGCTTGGCCGCGGCGAGCCGGTGGAGGACAGTGCGCGGGTGCTGTCGCGCATGGTCGATGGCATCATGCTGCGCACCCATTCCCACCGCACCGTGGAGATTTTCGCCGAGCATTCCAAGGTGCCGGTCATCAACGGACTGACCGACCGCTTCCACCCCTGCCAAGTGCTGGCCGACATGCAGACCTATTTCGAGCAGCGCGGCGATATCGCCGGCAAGACGGTGGCGTGGATCGGCGACGGCAACAATATGTGCCAAACCTATATCCATGCGGCGGAACGGCTGGATTTTAAACTGAACATCGCCTGCCCGCCGGGTTATGAGCCGGAGCAGGCGTTGCTGGAGGCGGCTAGTGACCGCGTCACATTGACCCGCGATATTTTCGCCGCTGCGCAGGGCGCGGATCTGGTGGTGACGGATGTGTGGGCGAGCATGGGCCAGGAAGAGGAGCAGGCGCTACGTGTGCAGGCGTTCGCCGGCTATCAGGTGGACGCGGCGCTGATGGCGGTGGCGCAAGCAGACGCGCTGTTCATGCATTGCCTGCCCGCCCATCGCGGCGAGGAAGTTTCCGCCGAGGTCATGGAAGGGCCGCAAAGCGTGGTTTGGGACGAGGCGGAAAACCGGCTGCATGCGCAAAAGGCGCTGTTGGAGTTCCTGTTGCCGCGCACCTGTTGACCGATGTCACGCGGCATCGGCTATGCCGTCGCAACGCCAGCATCCTTGCCAGCCACGGGCCTAGACCAAAAAAGCGCCGACCCGCCCTCCCCGGCTTAATGTAGGTGCCGGCATTGCGTAGCTCAGCAAACCCGCCTCCGCGTAACACCCGCTAAACAGGCCGTCGCACTGGCAGTAAACGAATACTAAAGAATCCAACCGCCTGCTGGCAGAGCAGTCAGTTTGCAGGCGGAATAAAACCCACAGCTTGGGCTTTGAGGGTGGTATCTGCAAAATATCTCCCCCATGTTGATTACCTCAAACGGCAGATAAGCAGGAATAATGACGGCGGGCTTTATCAGCATAGGGCGAAAGGCTCCTGCGCCGTTTGGCATTTGACACACGAACCGTCCGGCTTGTCAAGATTTGGGCGCGGCCTGCGCCCAAGCGGCCATAGTGCCGAAGAAAGCCAACATTCCTTGCAAGAAAATAGACCCATTGCGCCTGTGAATGTGCTATTGTGGCGACGCTCGGACGCTAGTCAGGCAAACCGCCTCCCGCGAGGCGCCAAACACACTCTCTTTTTTCGTTAGCACAGATTTAAGCCCTTGGAATCCATGGGATAAATTTGTTTCATGTGAGGATATCACCATGGGCATTAAATTATACGTCGGCAACCTGTCCTACAGCGTAGGCGACAGCGACCTGCAAAAACTGTTCACGCCGTATGGCGCCGTCGGTTCCGCGCAGGTCATCAAAGACCGCGAGACCGGCCGCTCCAAAGGCTTCGGCTTTGTGGAGCTAGGCAGCAACCAAGAAGGCCAGGAAGCCATCAAAGCGTTGAACGGCAAGGAAGTGGATGGCCGCGCCCTAGTGGTCAACGAGGCGCGTCCGAAAGAGGAATCCGGCGGTGGCCGGGGCTTCGGTGGCGGCGGCGGTCGTGACCGCGACCGTGGTGATCGTGGCGGTTATGGCGGACGCCGTTAAGCTTTAGCGCCCCCTTCCCCTGACTCTGACGCCGCTTGCCCGGCTTTGCGTTTAATCCGGGCAAGTCCGTCCAAGCCGCCGCGCAACACCGACACGTCAAAGCCCTGCTGGCTCAGCAGGAAAGCCGCCACGCAACTGCGGTTGCCGGACTGGCAAAAGGCAATGTATTGACGTGTGCGGTCTAGCCCGGCGGACTTCAAGCGCAGCAGGTACAAAGGCAGATTGACGCTGCCTTTAATCGAGCCATTCCGGTACTCGTCCTCAAGCCGCACATCGATCAAGCATGCCCCCGCCCGCGCCAAGGCATGGACTTCCCCTAGATCCAGCCATTTCACCAAAGGCTCGCGCAGCAGTTCGTCAAAGTCCTTTTTCTTCAGCCGCATTAACAGGCCGTCCGTCGCCATGACCACGGTGGCGTTGCGCGGCGCGCCGGACAGCAGCGCGTCTTCGCCGAAGCCGTCGCCTTCCTTGGCATGGTCGAAAACCACCTCTTTGCGCAGCTTCTCGGATTTGCGCAGGATGTCGGCCCTGCCCTCCTTAATCAGGTAGTAGTAATCGCCGGGGTCGCCTTGGCGAATGATGGTTTGCCCGGCCTTGACCGGCATCGGCGAGAAGCGCGCTTGTAGCGCGGAGACGTTGGCGGGCGGCAGATTGCGGAAGGCGTCTTGGCGCAGCAGGCGCATCATCCATCCCGTGTCCAGCTCGCCGTCGATTTCAGCCACCTCATAGCCTGCGGTCTGCTCCCAGGTCAAAAGGCGGTCTAGCAATTGGCTGTCCAGCCGCGCAATGGTCACCTCGGTCTTGGCGACGCCGGTGAACTGGCGCGGCCGCAGTTGCGCCAAGGCGTAACGCGCCGCGCGCGTGCCGCTGACCACGGTATGGCTGGGCGCGCCGTCAGCGGACAGCGACACCTCGCCCCACAGCAGGTATATCGACTCGCGGTCGTCGCCGCCCTGGGCAAACAGCCGGGTGCGGGGCGGCAGAGTTTCAATCACCGTGTTCGCCACCAGTTCGTCGAAGCTTTCCGGCGTCAGGGAATTGATGGGAATCAGCGTTCTGAGCAGTTGTATGTGCATCGCGGCATACCTTTTTGCGGCAATATTTATGAGGGAACATTTTACCCGGCCTGCCGCCAACACCCCAAAAGCATCCGGACGCTAGAGCACCAGCGCCTCGCCACGGGCCAGCTTAGGCAATTGTCCGCCCAAGCCCATGGCATACTTCATCGCCAGCTTCTTCGCCGGAGCCAGCCGCTCGGCCAGCCCCAGCCCGATATTGCGCAGCAGCTTCATCGGCAAATGGGCGTTGCCGAAGACGCGGTAGAACATGTCCATGGCGGTCATCATCAGCAGATTGTTTTGGCGGCGCATGGTTTCGTATTCCTGCAACACCGCCGCCGCGCCGATGTCCTTGTCGTGGCGCTGGGCGGCGACCAGCACTTGCGCCAGCGCGGCGGCGTCGAGCAGGCCGATGTTGACGCCCTGCCCGGCCAACGGATGGATCATGTGGGCGGCGTCGCCGATCAAAGCCACGCCTTCCTTGGTGTAGTGCTGGGCATGCTGGCGGCGCAGCGGGAAGCTGCCGCGTGAGACGATGCGGGTGACTTCGCCCAGCGCCTTCGGGAACGCCGCCAGCGCGGCCTTCAACAGATCTTCGTCGGACAGGGCTTTCAGGCGCTTGACCTCCTCCGGCTTGTGGTACCAAACCAGCGAGGCGTTCGGCCCGTCCAGCGGCAGGAACGCCAGCGGGCCGTCGGGCGTGAACTGCTGCCAAGTGATGTCCTGCTGGCCGTAAGCGGTCTCCACGGTCAGCACCAGCGCATGCTGCTCATAGTCCCAGGTGTGGACGCCCATGCCCGCCGCTTGGCGGACGCGGGAAAAGCCGCCGTCGGCGGCGACCAGCAGGCGGCAGGTCAAGCGGCGGCCGTCGTCCAAGGTGATGGTGGACTGCCCCGGCGCGTAGTCAATCGCCTGCGTCTTCACCGGGCAGAGGAAATCGACATTGGCAAATGCACGCAGGCGATCCAGCAAGGCCAATTGGATGATGCGGTTTTCGACGATGTAGCCGAGCAGCGGCTCGTTGACATCCTCGCTGCGGAATTCCACGTCGCCCCTATCCTCCCACACGCGCATGCGGCGGAACGGACAGCGGCGGCGGGCTTCTATGCCCTTCCACGCGCCGATGGTCTTGATGATGCTGGCCGAGGCGACACTGACCGCCGAAACGCGCAAATCGTGCGGCTGCTCCGGCGCAAACGCGGGCGGCACAGCGTCTTCCAGCACCGCGACCCGCAACGCGGTGCCGCCTAATGCGCAGCCCAGCGTCGCCCCGACCATGCCGCCGCCGACAATGACCACATCATAATGTTCGTTCATAGCGTCTCTCCAAACCCTTACTTGTTATCAGAAAATGCAAATCGTGAATAATAAATTAAAAGGAAAGCGCCGTCGTTAAGCTTGTTTGCCCGTCGCCACGGGGCGGCAGGCGGTTTATGCTTGTCCCCAAGCGCGACAGCCCAAGCAAACGCTTGAAAAATACGGCGGGATTCCCTATATTCACCCACCATTTGCATACCGGCATGCATCGAGGCCGGTCAAATCATCATTTCAAAAACAGAAACTTACGTCCGCAACAGCACCTAGGGCCAAAGAGTCTCCGCACCGCACCGGCGGTTTTCAAGGCCCTGACTGACGCTAACGGAAAGGATTTCCCCACTGGCCGAATGCCGAACGAGGTAAAAAAATGACTTTCAGCACTGTACCCGCCAAACAGGGTCTCTACGACCCGCGCAACGAACACGACGCTTGCGGCGTGGGTTTCATCGCCCACATCAAGGGCAGGAAGAACCATGACATCGTCCGTCAAGGTTTGGAACTGCTCAGAAACCTGACCCATCGTGGCGCGGTGGGGGCTGACCCCTTGGCGGGCGACGGCGCCGGCATTTTGATCCAAACCCCTGACGCCTTCCTGCGCGGCAAGGCCAGCGAACTCGGCATCACCCTGCCTGCGGTCGGCGAGTATGGCGTAGGCATGGTGTTTTTGCCACGCGCCACCGCCGAGCGGGCGCAATGCGAAGCCATCCTCACCGGCTTCATCAAGGCCGAAGGCCAGAGCGTGCTAGGCTGGCGCGATGTGCCGGTGTGCAATGACGGCCTAGGCGAGTCGGTGAAGGCGGTGGAGCCGCTGGTGCGCCAAATCTTCGTCGGGCGCGGCGCCAACTGTGCAAGCCAAGACGCCTTTGAACGCAAGCTGTTCGTGATTCGCAAACAGGCCGAAAACGCCGTGCGCAATTTGCGGCTGTCCGAAGGCAAGGCGTTTTACCTGCCGTCGTTCTCGTCGCGCACCCTGGTTTACAAAGGCATGCTGTTGGCCGAGCAGGTCGGCACGTATTATCTGGATTTGAGCGACGAATCCATGGTCTCGGCGCTGGCCTTGGTGCATCAGCGCTTCTCCACCAACACCTTCCCGACTTGGGATCTGGCCCACCCGTTCCGCATGATCGCCCACAACGGCGAAATCAACACCGTGCGCGGCAATGTCAACTGGATGGCGGCGCGGCGCTATTCGATGTCGTCCGAACTGCTCGGCGCCGACCTCGACAAAATCTGGCCGCTGATTGCCGACGGCCAGTCTGACTCGGCCTGTTTCGACAACGCCTTGGAACTGCTGGTCACTGGCGGCTATTCCTTGGTGCATGCGATGATGCTGCTGATCCCGGAAGCCTGGGCCGGCAACCCGCTGATGGACGATCAGCGCCGCGCCTTCTACGAATACCATTCGGCGCTGATGGAGCCGTGGGACGGCCCTGCCGCCGTCGCCTTCACCGATGGCCGCCAAATCGGCGCGACCTTGGATCGCAACGGCCTGCGGCCGGCGCGTTACCTGATTACCGACGACGACCATGTGATGATGGCCTCGGAAATGGGCGTGCTGGACATCCCGCAGCACAAGATCGTCAAGAAATGGCGCTTGCAGCCCGGCAAAATGTTCCTGATCGACTTGGAAAAAGGCCGCATCATCGACGACGCCGAAATCAAGGCCGAACTGTCCGGCGGCGCACCCTACCAGCAATGGGTGGATCAAAGCCAAATTCATCTGGAAAGCCTGCCGGCCGAAGTCGCGGCCATGCCGCCGGACGAACAGACCTTGCTCGATGCCCAGCAGGCGTTTGGCTACACCCAAGAAGACATCAAATTCTTCCTCCAGCCGATGGCGCTCACCGGCCAAGAGCCGGTCGGCTCGATGGGCATCGACGCGGCGCTGGCCGTGCTGTCCAACCGCCCGCGCCTGCTCTACGACTACTTTAAGCAAGGCTTCGCGCAAGTCACCAACCCGGCCATCGACCCGATCCGCGAGGAATTGG
>JBJSYU010000011.1:0-11953 GCA_046089945.1 Candidatus Methylumidiphilus sp. | reverse complement strand
CCGACAGTGAGGCTGTCGGCGTTGACCCAGGCCGAACCCGCGCCGGTGACGGTGGCGCTGCCGACGCCGCCCGCGTTGTTGCCTAGCGTGGCGTTGTTGCCGCTGAAATGCCCGCCGCTTTGCACAGTCAGTGTGCCGACGCCGCTGTTGCCAATGATGGCGGTGGCGGCGTTGGTTTGATTGCCGTTTTGCAAGGTGAGCGCCGCGCCCGTCGGGGCGGGGCCGTCCACGGTCAAGGTGCCGGGTTGAAACGTCTGGCTGCTGCCTAGGGTCAGGGCGTTGTCGAACAGGCTGGCGGCGCCGCCGACGGTGGCGGTGGTCAGTTTGAGTGTGCCGGCCGTCCAGTTGAGTTGTCCGCCGGCGCTTTTGCTGGCGGAGGCGGCTTGCAGGTTGCCGCCGTTAAGGGTGAGCGTGCCGAGTGCGCCGAGGCTGAACGCGCCGGAGGTGGCGGCGACGCCGCCGGTTTCGATATCCAGCGTGGCGCTGCCGCCGTTGGCGCCGACACTGATGCCGCCGCTGCCGGCGTTGAGCGTCTGCCCGGTGGCCAAGGTCTGCCCGCTACCGAACAAGCTGCCGCCGCCGCCCAGCACCGCCGCGCCTAGACCCAACGTGCCGGTCGTCCAGTTGAATTGCCCGCCGGCGCTTTTGCTGGCGGTGGCGGCGGTGAGTGTGCCGCCGCTCAGGTTGACCACGCCTAGCGCCCCGACGCTGAGCGCGCCGCCGGCGGACACCGTGCCGCCGGTCGTGAGGTTGAGGGTGCCGCCGCCGTCCACGCCGACCGCCAACGCGCCGCTGTTGGCCCAGTGCGAATTCGTCCCGCCGACGCTGGCCGTGCCGCTGCCGCCGCTGGCGTAGCCTAAAGTGCCGTTGGCGTTGCTGATCTGTCCGCCGTTGGTCACGGTCAACGTCGCCGCGCCGGCGACGCCTGCGGTCAAATCGCCTTGGTTTGTCCAAACAGATCCGCCGCCGTCCACGCTGGCCTGCGCACTCGATCCGCTGCCGACGGCGAGGCTGGCGGCGCTGGCGCTGACCGCCGCGCCATTGCTCACTGCCAGCGTTCCCGACCCGTCCGCGCCGACCGTCAAACTGCCTTGGTTTGTCCAAATAGATCCGGCGCCGTCCACATTGACGGTGCCTAGTCCGCCGGCGTCGTTGCCCAGCGTGGCGTCGCCATTGCCGACGCTGCCGCCGCCTTGGATGTTCAGCGTCCCTGTCCCGCCGCCGCCGACGGTCAACGCGCCGTTGCCATTGGCCCACGACGCGCCGCTGTCCACGGTGGCGGTGCCAGTGCTGCCGGCGACTTGCGCCAGCACGGCGTAATCCTGCGTGCTGACCGTGGCTTGGCTGTGGATGTTCAACACGCCGGCGCCGAACAGGCCGACACTGAGCGCCCCAGCGTTGGCCCAAGACGAACCGGCGCCGGTGACGGTGGCGGTGCCGACGCCGCCGACGCCATAGCCAATATAGGCTTGACTGCCGCTGGCGCTGCCGCCGTTTTCCAGCAGCAAAGTGCCGTTGCCGTAATTGCCGACAAACACCGCGCTGGCGTCGGCCAGTTGCGAGCCGGCGCCGTTGACCGTCACAGTGCCGCTGCCGCCGCTTTCGTTGCCCAGATACACGAAGCCGCCGTTGGCGCTGACCACGCCTTGGCTTTGCGCGGTGACATTGCCGGCGCCGAAGTCGCCGACCGTCAAAGCGCCGGCCGTTTGCCACGTGCTGCCGGTGCCGCTGACCGTGGCGCTGCCGGTGACGCCGGCGCTTTGGCCGAGGACGGCGTTGCTGTTGCTGACCGCCGCGCCGTTTTGCACGGACAGGCTGGCGTTGGCGGCGGCGGCGACGGTGAGGTCGCCGGCGCTGCTCCAGCTTGAACCGGCGTCGGTGATGGTGACGGTCGCGGCGGCGCTGCCGTTTTGGCCGAGGATGGCGTTGATGTTGCTGACCGCGCCGCCGTTTTGCACGGTCAAGGCGCCGGCGCCGGATTGGCCGATGGTGAGGTCGCCGCTGTTGTTCCAGCTTGCGGCGTTGACGGTGGCGGCGCCGGTCGCGCCGCTGTCGGCGCCGATGATGCCATTGGCGTTGTTGACCGCCCCGCTGCTTTGCACATTCAAAGTGCCTTGGCCCGCCGCGCCAATGGCGATGTCGCCGGTCGCATGCCACGCCGAGCCGGTGCCGTTGACCGTGACCGTGCCGTGGCCGCTGGTGGTGTTGCCGAGGACGCCGCCTTGGTCGGCCAGTGTGCTGCCGCTTTGCACGGTCAAGGTCGCCGCGCCGCTGTCGCCGATGATGTGGCTGGTGTTGGGGTTGTTGATGGCGACGGCGTTGGACAGCGTCAAATTATGGCTACCGCCGAAATTGACCGCCCCGCTGACTTGCAGGCCGAAATTCCCGCCGCCGCCATCCCAGGTTTGATCGGCGCCGACGGTGATTGGCAAACTGATGCCGTTGAATGGGCCGCTGCTGCTGATGTTGCCGGTGCTGGTGATACTGTTGCCGCTGATCTGCATGGAGTTTTGCAGTTGAATGCCGGCAATCTGGAGGTTTTGCAGGTCGTTTTGCGCGGATTGCCCATAGCCATCGAAGAAAACCAGCGTGTCGCCGTTTTGGGGGATGCCAGCATAGCCCCAGTTGGAAATATCGCTCCAAAAGTAACTTAAAGTGAAAGGCTGCGGATTCCAATTGAGTTGCTGCGCGGCGGCGGGCGTGGCGGCGCATAGCGCGGCCAAAGCTAGAACGAGGCGGCGGCGGGAAACGGGAGGTTGTGGGCGCATGGGGATACCTTAAATTATTCAGAATAGGGAGGAATGTTGGGGCTGGATTGCCCGGCCCCTCTTAGCGTGAGGGGCCGGGCGGCGGCTTAACGGTAAGGCGGCGTGTTGCCCGACGGCGTCGCCGTCGGCACGACGGCGCTGCCGGGGAAACCCGCCCCGAACAACTGGGTGCCGTACAGGTTGGGCGCGGTGCTGCCGCCGACTGGGTTCAAGCCCTGATAGCCGCTGTCCATGCCGATCTGCCCGAAGCCGTTGCGGTAGGTGACGCCGCCTTGTTCCGGTTCCTTCTCCTTTTTCTGGCTTTCCTCATAGGCTTCCGAGCGCTCCTGCGTCTGGCTGAGGAAGGTGTGGGCGTGGTCGGTGGCCTCCACCAGTTCTTTCAGCGTTTTGTAAGCCTCGGCCATCTTTGATTCGTGCGCATGTGAGTGCGGTTCAGCGTTGCCGGGGTCTTCCGCCGGGCCGTTTTCCGCCTCGCCGCCATGGCCGGCCGGTTCGCCGCCGCCCTCCTTGCCGTGTTCGGCGCCGTTGTCGCCGCTGCCATTGTCCTCATGGCCGCCGCCGTTGCTGTCCTGCTCGGCGCTGGCGTTGTCGTTGTCCACATTGCCGTTGTCCGCCGACGGCAAAGTGTCGCCGCCGCTGCTTTCCGCGTCGGCCATCACCGCGCCGTCGGCCTCGGCGGCCTCCGCCGCGTTTTCCAAGGCCCCGGCCACGCCGTCGAACACCAGCATGGCAACGAGTTCGATGGCGTCCGCCGTGCCCGCCTCGCCCAGCGTGAAGCCGGCTTCATAAGCGGAAACATGGTATTTGTGGTACGGGCTTTTGCCTTGCAAGATGTTGGTGGGCTTCAGGTTCATCTCCTCAAACATCAAGGTGCCGATGGAGCCGCCGGGGTTTTCCGCCGTGTAGCGGACGGTGTTGACGGTGTTCTTGATGATCGCCATGTCATGCTGTTCCAAGCCCTTGGCATAGCCGGCAAAATTGCCGGTCGCCAAGTCCTTGACCAACTCGCCGTCGCTCTTCGCCATTTCGTAAATGCTCTTGCCGGCCGTGGTGAAGGCTTTGCACATGCCGGACACAAAGCCGCCCCAAAAGCCGCCGCCGCCGCCGCAGCCGGAAGAATGGTGGCCGCTAGGTGGCTTCGGGCCGTAGCGCTTGTGCTTGAGCTTGGCGTAGTGGCCGGTCGGGTCCCAATAGGCGATGGGGTTGTTCAGCGCGTAGGCGTAGCCGTTCAGGCCACCCCGGCCAAACGGCGACATCGAGTCCATCTGCAAGAAGCGCCCGATGACCGGGTCATAGGCGCGGTAGCCGCCGAGCATCGCCAGCCCGGAGCCGGTCTCGCGGCCCTGCACTGTGCCCCAAGGCGCTTCCGGGTAATAGCTGGCGCTGGACAGGTTGGCCGGATAGCCCGCGCTTTGCTGGCCGCCCAGCAGGTTGGTCATCACGCCATAAGGCGTCTGGCTGCTGCTGCCAAGCACCTGCCACGACGTCGATGTGCCGTAGGCCATGGTGCTGGTGACGCGCCCGCCGAGGTCGGCGACATTGGCGACGCCCTTGGATTGCACGGCGGCGGTGCCGGTGACGCCCGCCACTTGCGAAGCTTGGTAATACAGCTTGCCGCCCAGATAGCCCACCTGCCAGCCGTTGCCGGTTTGGAACTGCGCCCGACCGTACAGGCTGACGGCGGGCGTGCCGGTGAATTGCTTTTGCGTCAATTGCCCCAGCCCGTCATAGGTCAGGGTTTCGGTCTTGCCGTTTTGCATCTGGATCGCCGCCAGCCGCCCCTGCGCGTTGTAGCGGAAGCGCCGGCCGAAGCCGTCGGCGGTGGCGTTGCCGGCGCTGTCGTAGGCGTATTGGCCGGTGAAGCCGCCGCTGGGCCGGGCTTCGCTGATGCTGTTGAGACGGAACGGGTTGTTCGCGTCGTAGCTGTAGCTGCGCGTCATCACCGCGCCGCCGCTGGGGTTGACGGCGCTGAGCTGGGTGAGGTTGCCGTACAGGTCGTAGGCATAAGACTCGCTGCCGATGGGGCCGTCCACGCTGGCGTAGCCGTAAGGCTTGGCGGTGTCGGCGCTGTTGTTGCGGTAGGCCAGCAGGGCGCCAGTCACCGGATCATAGTTATATGACTCGATCAGGCTGGCCCCGCCGATGTCTAGCCGGGTCGTGGACACGATATGGCCGGCCAAATCGAAGCCCTGCGTAAATGTCGCCGTGCCGTTGTTGGCGCTGACGGTTTTTTGCGTGGGCCGCAGGTAATTGTCGTAGGTGTAGCTGGTTGCCACACTCAATCTGCCGGGGCCGCAGACGTTCAATTGTGCCGGCAGGTTTATCAGGGTGTTTTGGTTGATTTTGCCGGTGGTGGAATCGTAGCCTAGGGTCAGCGCCACGCCATGGTAGTTTTGCGCGCCAATTTGGCTGACGCGCCCGTAGCTGTCTTTACTGACCGCATAGCCATAAGGGCTGGCTGGATTCAGCGTGTCAAAGCAAAGGCCGGGGTTGCTGCTGGCGGCCGGCAGGAACGGGTCGGACAGCGCCTGCAAATCGCCGTAGGCGTCGTAGCTGTAGCGGGTCAGGTAGGCGGTGGGCTGGCCGGCGTAGCGCTTGCTGGAACTGGCCAGCAGGCCGTTGCCGAAATACGTCCGCGCATAGGCGTTGCCTAAGTTGTCGCTGACATTGGTGACGCGGCCAAAGCGGTCGTAGGCTTTGTTGACCACCACGGTCGGCCCGCTGGTGGCCGGGGTGATGGTGGACTGTGTCGTCTGGTAGCTGGTTTTGCTGTACAGCAGCGACAGCACATTGCCGTAGGCGTCCGTCCCGCCGGTCAGCAGGCCGGTGGCGGAATCATATGTCCACGTGCTTTTGCTGTTCGCCCCGTTCAGCGTGTCGTTGAACTGCACCACCCGCCCCAGCCCGTCGTGCTGGAAGTTGCCCAAGGCCGTGGCTTTGCCGTTGACCGTCAACGTGGCGCTTTGCAGGCCGTCGAGCAGGTTGCGGACGCTGGTTTGCTGCTGGCCCTGCGGATAAGTCACGGTCTCGGCGCGGTGGGCGGCGTCAAGGCTGATGCGCGTGGTGTTTTTCTGCGTGGTGGGAAGGCCGGCGGCGTTGTTCGGAAAGGTGTAATTGTCCACGCTGAGCGGGCGGTTCCACTCGTCCAAGCCGTAATGGTTGAACGCCAGCAGATTGTCCTGCGGCGTCAACGCGCCCGGCGCATGTTGGCCGCTGGCGCTGTACAACTTGGCCAGCAGCGCCGGCACGGTGCCCGCGCTGTTGCCCAGCCACAGCTTCAACCCCGGCAACACGGTGGCGCCGCCGGGATTGACGTTGACAAAATCCACGCCGGCCAGCGCCGTCGTGGCGGCTTCGGCGCTGACCACGCCGTCATACAGCAGCGCGCCGCTGACGGAATCGACATGGCTGATCGCCACGCCGCCGACGATTTTTTGGATGGTCGTCGGCGCATTAGCGGCGGGGACGTAGCTGAACGTCAAGGTGTTGCCGTTCACGCCGTCGATGATCTGCCCTTGTGCCAGCCCGACATTCGGCACCGCCGCGGCGACTTGGCGGGTGCCCGGCATGTAGTAATAGTTCACCGTCCGCGCGCTGGCCGCGCCGTTCGCGCAACCGCTGTCGCAACGGCCATAGCGGGTGGCGCGGGTGACGAGGCCGGTCGAGTCGTCGAGGGTGAAGGTTTCCGCCAGCACCGTCGCCGCGCCGGCCAGCCGCCGGTAGGTGGCGACCGGGCGCAGCCGGTAGTCGTACAGGCGGATGTCCTGGTTGCCCAAGGGGTCGGTCTCGCGGATGCTGAACTTGGCGCCGGCGCACGGGCTGGCGCACAGGCTCAGCGCGTCGTCGTAGCTGTAGCGCGTGGTCTGCGCGTAGGCCGTGCCTTGCATGCGGGTGTCGGTCAGGATGCGCGCATAGTTGTCGTAAGTCTGCGCCGACACCTGCCCTAAAGCGTTGGTGTTTTGCAGCACATAGCCCATGCGGTTGAGCAGCGAACTGCCGGCGTTCAGCGTGTTGGCGCCGCCGTTGGCCTGCCCGCTCAAACTGTAGCCGATCCGCAAGGCGTTTTGTCCGGCAAACGTCACCATGGACGGGGCAAACTGGGTGCTGAGGCTTTTCACGTCGGACACATTGGTGCCGTCGGTTTGCTGGCGCTGGTTCGGCATGCCGTACAGCAGCAGGTTCGGGTTGCCGGTGACATAGCCCATGCTCGACGAGCGGTAGGTGTAAGTGCCGTTTTGCGGCGCATTCATGTCAAAGTGCTGTTCCGTCGTCGCCGTCGGCAACGTTGCCGTCACCGGGGCGCTGGCGGCCGGGGCCAGGCTGAGGTTGTTGTAGGTCTGCGACTGGATCACGCTAGACCGCTGGTTCTGCGCGTTGTGGCCGATGCTGTACGTCGTCGTGCTGCCGGGCAGGCGCTCGTTTTGCGGGATCGTCGAACTGGCCGGCCAGTAGGTGTAGTCGATTTCTTGGCCGGTCGGCGCGATGTGCTGGGTCGTGTTGCCGTTGGCGTCGTAAGTCCAACTCTCGGTCAAGTTGACGTTGCAGCTTTGGGTTGGCAGTTGCGACAAGATCGTCACGCCGTTGACCCAGCAGGTGTTGACGCTGGTGGTTTTGCTGGCTGGCGCGGCATAGTCGCGGGGTAGTTGGCTGAATGTGGAATAGACCGCGCCGCTGGCCGGGTTATGGCCGCCTTTGCCGCCGCTTAACGGCACGACCGCATAATTGTATTGCTCGCTGGACAAGATAATGGGGTTACCGACCAACTTGCTGAGGATGTTCTCAGTCATCCGCCCGAAAGCGTCATAGGTCAAAGCCTGGACGGCGTTGCGCGGGTCAGGGATGGCGCCGCCGTAGAAAGTGGTGGCGATGGTCGTGCCGTAACTGGCCTGCGACATGTCGATGACATCGCTGCTGCCGCAGCCGCCGCTGTCTTGGTTTTGCGCGTAGAACACATTGTCCAGCCAATGCGACAGGCCGGAGGCGTAGCTGTGTTTGCCGGAGGCTTGCGGCATGAAGAAATTGGACTGCTTGGTATTGCTGAAACCGTAGTTGTAGGTGGCGACATTCAGCGTGCCGTTGGCGTTGGAATTGGTCACGCTGGCCACCGCTACATCCGCCAGTGAAAACGAATTGCAGCCGGCGTCATAGCCACTGTTGCTGTTGAACTGCGCATAGCCGATTTGCGTCTTCATGCCGGTGTAGTTGTTGGCGATGGTGACTAGCGCGGTTTGGTTGTTCCAGCTATACGGCACCGCCTGGTTGATTTGGTGCGTGAACGACCAACTGCGGCCATTCGACAAGTTGCTGATCGAAGACGGTCGGAACAGCCCGTCGAAGTTGATGCCATACAGATTCGCCAGTTTGCCCTGCTGGTTGGCGATTGCCACGGTGGCGTTTTGGCCGCTGAACGTGACAGTCGCCAGCGTGTTGTTGAGCGTGTCGTTGACAGTGACTTTGTGGCTGGTGTTGCCGCTAAAGTCGTCGCTGTAGCTGAATTTCAACGACTGGCCGGTGGGATAGGTGATCGAGACAATGCGATACACCAGCGACTCGTCCGCCGTCGGGTCGGAGCCGCTGCCGGCCTGATATCCCGGCTGATACTGGCCGACGCCCTTATAGCCGTACAGCACGGCAAACTGGAAAACATAGTTCACCCCGGCTTTGTCCTGCACCTGAAAACTGCCGTTGGCGCTGTCGTAATTAGAGAAGGTCAGGTATTTTGACTCCTGGCCGTACAATGCGCCGCTATTGCCGGCGTTAATCAGGTTCGTAGTGTAAGTCGGCACATAGTCGTTGGGGTTGCTGGTGTTGCTGATGCTGGGGAACGGCAGCAAATAGGTATACGTCGCGCCATTCAACGACAGCACCGCCGGGATCAGCTTACTGCCATAAAACTTCGACACCTTGCCGGTGCTGATGAACACCGCCGGCAAATTCAAATCCCACACCGCCCCGGAATCGTCGTAATTGCCGCTCAGCGTCGCCTTCGGCGGCGGCGTCGGCACATAGGCGCTGACGCCATAAGGATGGGCGTGGGTGTCGGTGGAAAACTCGCCGATATAGCTGCCGGCGGCGGTCTGCTGATATTCCAACGCCAAGCTGAACGGCGTCTGGCCGTAATTCACGCTGCCTTGGAAAAACGTGAAACTGTAATCCAACACGCCGGTGCGCGGGTCCACCGCGAATTTTTCCGCGCCTATCGTCGAGGCGCTGGTCGAGACATTGCCGGGGGCGTCCGGGGTCGTGTCGGCGACGGCGGCGGATGCCCACATCAGCCAGACAGACAACAGCAGGATTGCCCAGCGCATTGCGCTAATAGTAGCCATAGGTTTAGCTCCGTGACGGGATAAGGGTAATGCCTTTAAGGCAGACAAACCCCTAGCCGAAACCTAAAGCCGGCGATGGGTTTGCGTTAAAACAGCACATGTTGGGCGTGGCTAGAATCTAGCCTAAGGCTAGTCGAGGCGGCGGGCGGCAGGCGCTGGGGGTGAGGGAAAAGGCGCGGACAGAGGGATGCAGGCAAACGCGGGCATAGCGCAAGCCCGCCAACAGCGCAGACAAGGCGGCGCGGTCAGATGTGCGGATGAATAGTAAGCTCGCCATGAGTCAAATCCTTGTATGTCTGGGGTTAAGCTTGCGGCTTTCTTATTCAGCATGCAGATGTCCAGTCCATGCCAGTCGTGAAGCCGGTTTACTGTTATACGGCGGTGCAGTATTGGAAGTGCCTGCCGTGTCGGAAAAGTAAACCCCGCATTTCACATTGTCAAGATATTTTTACTTTTGTCCGATGCGCATAGCAGAGATTGGCGGGTTCTGCCAGTTTTCGCATTTCTCGCTGATTGGCCTTGGGCCGGAAGGCGCGCGGGCCGGATTGCGGCCCGCCGCAGGCTTACAAAAGCCCCATCCGCGACAGCCGGTTGATTTCCGTCTTGGCGAGGCGCAGGGAGCGCTCATGGCGCTTGCGCTGGTTGTGGCGGAACAGGCGGGCTTGCAGGTGTTCGAGCTGGATGATGAATTTTTCCAACATGGCGTTTGCCTCTTTCGGTTCTGGGTTGTGTAAAAAGGACTAGGGGTTGCCGTCAAATCGACTAACAAAGTAGTCAGTCGGACCAAAAAAAATCGCGCTCAATCGAAATCCATGACCATCTGCCGCACCACGCCGCAGACCGTCGCGCTCTGCCGGATTTCCATCAGCGGGTAGCGCGGGTTCAGCGGCTTCAGGTAGCGCGCGCCGCCGTCCACCACCAACTGCTTGAACGTCGCCTGCTCGGCCTCGTCCAGGCGCACCACCACATAGCTGCCGTGGCGCGGCTCCACCGCCGGATCGACGATGATGACGCTGCCGTCGGGGAACACCGGCTCCATGCTGTCGCCCTGCACACGCAGCGCGAAGGCGTTGGGGCCGACGCGGCAAGTGACAGGAGCCATTGCTTCGCCATGCCCCACCGGATAGGGGTCGGCCACGTCCAGCCATGCCCCTGCCGCCACCCAAGAAATCAGCGGCACATGCGCCAAGACCGGCGGGCCGGCGACCGTGTCCGCCGCCCGCCCGGTCGCCAGCCATTGCGCCTCCACCCGCAGCGCCTCCGCCAGCCGGAACACTTCGGCGGTGGACTCCACCAAGCCGTTCTCCAGCTTGGAGATCAACTGCTGGCTCAGCCCGGAACGCTTCGCCAATTCGCGCTGGCTGAGCCGGGCTTGTTCGCGGGCTTGTTTCAGTCTTTGAGCTAGGGACATCGCCGGGGGGTCAACGTGCTGGGTTGTCAGTTTGACTAGAATTCTAGTCAACTTGCCGCGCCTGTCAAGCGCAATTTTGCGTATGCCTCCAAATCCCGCGCCCGCCGTGGATTTTTCTCCGCCGCCACAGGCTTTGGCATAAAATAGCGCCGCTTCGGCCCCGCTGGCGGCTTTCCGCGCACCGGCCGATTTATCCTATTCAAACCTGCAAGCCGCCCTGATGCGCTTTCCCCTCCACGCCCCCACCCTGTCCGCGCTGTTGTTCCTGGCGCTGTGGCATGGGTTGGCTGTGCTGCTCGATTCCCCTGTCCTGCCCACGCCGCTGGCGGTGTTCCGCGTGTTGGTCGCGGAAACCGCCTCCGGCCAACTGCCTTACCACTTGGGCGCGACCTTGGCGCGGCTGTCGGCCAGCTTCGTGTTGGCGATGAGCTTAGGCACGGCAATCGGCATCTTCCTCGGCCAGCATCCCAAGCTCGACCGCTTTTTCGACCACTGGCTGGTGATTTTCCTGAACGTGCCGGCTTTGGTGACGATCATCCTCTGCTATGTCTGGTTTGGCTTGGGCGAAGTCGCCGCCATCACCGCCGTCGTCGCCAACAAGCTGCCGAATGTCGTCGTCACGCTGCGCGAAGGGGCGCGGACGCTGGATCTGGACTTGGCGGAAATGGCCCAAGCGTACCGCTTCGGGCGCTGGAAAACCCTGCGCCATGTGGTCTGGCCGCAACTGTTTCCCTTCGTCATCGCGGCGGCGCGCACCGGCATCGCCTTGATTTGGAAGATCATCCTCGTCGTCGAAATGCTCGGCCGCAGCAACGGCATGGGCTACCAACTGCATTTGTTTTTCCAACTGTTCAACGTCGCCGCCATCATCGCCTACACCATCGCCTTCGTCGCCGTGATCCAAGTGCTGGAAACCGTGGCGCTGAAGCCGATGGATCGCCGCGCCAAACGGTGGCGCCGATGAGCCGCATCGATATCGACATTGCCCGTAAAGCCTACCCCGCCCGCCACGGCCAGGGCGAGCATGTGGCGATAGAAAATTTGCGGATTGAACTGGCGGCTGGCGAATTCGTCTGCCTCGTCGGCCCCTCCGGCTGCGGCAAGACCACCTTGCTGAACATCGTCGCCGGCCTGGATCGGCAGTTTGACGGCGCCATCGCCACCGACAGCGGCGAACGCGCCCCGCGCATCGGCTACGTGTTCCAAAACCCGCGCCTGCTGCCTTGGCGCACCGTGCGCCAGAACATCGACCTGGCCCTGCCGCCGGGCGCGGACGGCGGCGATGTCGCGCACTTGCTGGAGGCGATGGATTTGACGGCATGGCAAGGCCAATACCCGCAAAAGCTCTCCGGCGGCATGAGCCGCCGCGTCGCGCTGGCGCGGGCGTTCGCCGTCCGCCCGACGTTGCTGCTGATGGACGAGCCGTTCGTCTCGCTGGATCAGCCCAC
>JBJSYU010000010.1:0-6190 GCA_046089945.1 Candidatus Methylumidiphilus sp. | reverse complement strand
GCTGTTCCAGGCGCAGGCGCTTGCCTTCGATCTGCTCGTCGTTCGGATAAAGGATTTTGCTGAGGTTTTCCGAGCTGACTTTGCGCTCCACCGCGCCGTAGTAGTCGCCGCGGTTGAACATGCCCAGGTCGAACGCCTCCGGCGCGTCGGCCTGCCACAGCCTGAGCGTGTTGGCGGTGTTGTTGTGGTAGCCGCAGATCGGCGTGTCGAACGGCACGCCCTGCACGACCTTGGCTGGCGTCCAGCGCACCCGCGCCACGCCTAGGGTGTCCTGATAGTGTTCGATGCGGCCGCCGAATTTCACCTCCACCGCCCATTCCGGCCGGGCGATGTCCCAAGGGTTGCCGAAGCGCAGCCATTTGTCGGTGCGCTCGACCTGCCAGCCATCGACGATGGCCTGCTCGAAGATGCCGAACTCGTAGCGGATGCCATAGCCCAAGGTCGGGATGCGCAGCGTCGCCAGCGATTCCAGATAACACGCCGCCAGCCGCCCCAAGCCGCCGTTGCCCAGGCCCGGCTCGTTTTCCTCGCGCAGCAGCGCCTCGAAGTTCAGCCCCAGCTCCTCCACCGCCTGCTTGACCAGATCGGCGATGCCCAGGTTGACCAGGTTATTGCCCAAGTGCGGCCCCAGCAAAAATTCGGCGGACAGGTAACAGACGGTGCGCGACTTCTGCCGGGTGTAGGCGGCGGCGGTGCTGACCCAACGGTGCAGCAGATGGTCGCGCACCATGTAGGCCAAGGCCATGTAATAGTCGTGCTGGGTCGCCAGCGCCGGGAATTTGCCCTGCACATAGAACAGGTTGTCGAGGAATTCGCGTTTGAGTTCTTCTTTGTCCAAGGGGGCCGATTGGGCAGCGAGAGGAATGTCCGCCATGGTCGGTGTGGGGCTGGCGTCACGGCTCGGCGCCGGGGTATCTAGGGAAATCATGGTGTCATCCTGCATGAAAAAGGGAAATAATTACTTATGAAGCAATAATCGTGCGCAAATTGCAATTTTAGCTGAAATTGGAAAAACTGGAAAACACTGCACAAAGTTGGCCGGAAATTGGCGCGAAGCGCCTTGCTGCTGGGCATTGTCGCACTGGAATGCGGCAACAACGGTCTATTCTTAACTGATGTTACGCTGCCGCGCATAAACCCACCGCCGGGAGGCAAGGATTTTTCCGTTCGCCCCGGGCTTGTCGAATGGGGTGGACGGAACAATCCAACTCATTGAAGCGGGTCAAGCCGTTCATGGTTCGACAAGGCTCTCCTGAGCGCAGCCGAAGGGCCAGCCGTTCTCCCTCCATGTGAGAGGGGGCTTATTTCAGAGCTGACTTTAAAGAGGGCGGACGGGCTTGTCCCAATGCCTGGGCCAACACTTCGAGTCTTTTGAAGAAATGCCTTTAATGTATGAACACCATTGACACTTCTTGCCTGTATGACCTTAGCGGCCCTCAGGTGTTTGCCAGCAGCCCGGATTGCCCGTTTGACTTTGAAGCGATGGGGCTGGGCATCTGGCGGCACGAAATGGACACAGGGCGTATCGCGTGGTCTTCCAGCCTATGCGCGTTGCTGGGTCGTGCTGAGGCGCCGGAAAACTGGGCGGCTTGGCTGGATTTGCTCCATCCCGACGATCTCCACGCCGCATTGGCGGCCTTGGCCGATTGGCCGTTTGATGTGGAATATCGCCTGCGCCATGCCGATGGTCGTTATTTGTGGTTCCACGCCCGGGGAAAGTTGGCCAGGCGGTGCGGCGACGGTTGGCCGCCGCTGGCGGTAGGCACGCTGTCGGATATTTCCGGGCGCAAAGAGGCCGAACTATTGCTGCGCATCCAGCACGATTTTGCCCAATTGTTGGCCGGCAACTTGAACCGGGAGACCTTGTTGCAGGCCATTTTTGACACCGCTCTGGCATTGCCGGAATTGACCGGCGGCGGCTTGTACTGGCGGCAGGCTGACGGCAGTTACGCCCTGATCGCGCATCACGGGCTGTCGGCGGAATTTATCCAAGCGGTCGAACACGTGGCCGCCGACTCGGAGCAGGCCGCCATCATCCGCCAAGGCCGGATGCAATGGAGTTGCGCCGAGGCTTGCGGTGAAGACGGCGCAAACCCCGCGCTGATTCTGTCGCCGCCGGTGGCACGGGAAGGCATCTGCGCCTTGGTGGTTCTGCCGATTTTGGCCGACGGCCAGGCGATTGCCTGTTTGAATTTGGTCGGCAAGCATTACCGGCGTTTGAGTCGGCGCACGGTGGCGGCGTTGGAAACCTTAGCCCAGCAATTCAGCCAAGCCCTGCAACGCTTGCAGGCCGAAGAAGATGCCGCGCACCAGCGCGAAAACCTCAAAGGGCTGTTTGAAACGCTGAACGACTTCCTGTTTGTGTTTGACCTGCAAGGCCGCATTCTGCATTACAACCCGGCGGTGGCCACACAATTAGGCTACGGCGCCGACCTCCTCGGCCAGTCAATCTTAAGCGCGCATCCGCCCGACACCCGTGGACAGGCACAAAAGATCATCGATGACATCTTGGCCGGCCATGCCGCCGCCTGCACCTTGCCGCTGCTGAGAGCCGATGGCGGCTGGATTCGGGCCAGCACGCGGGTGGTGCGCGGTGTTTGGGACGGCAAGCCCGCGTTATTCGCGCTGTCGCGGGATGTGACCGCCGAATACGCGGTGCAGGCGGCGCTGCAAGATAGCGAAAATCGCTTCCGCACTCTGTTTGAAACCGCCAACGATGCGATATTGCTGATGCGCGAGGGCCGTTTCATCGACTGCAATAGCCAAGCCTTGCAGATGTACGGTCGTTCACGGCAAGACATCATCGGCGCCACGCCCGCCCAGGTTTCCCCGGCCAAGCAGTCGGGCGGGGAAGATTCGGTGATCCATGCCCGCCGCTTGATTGCCGCCACCGCCGCCGGCCAGCCTCAGCGCTTTGAATGGCGGCATCTCCGTGGCGACGGTTCGGTTTTCGACGCCGAGGTGAGCCTGAACGCCGTCAACTTAGGCGGTGTCACCTTGCTGCAAGCCATTGTCCGCGACATCACCGGACGCAAGCAGATGGAGGCGTTGTTGCGGGCAAGCGAGTTGCGCTGGAAGTTTGCGCTAGAAGGTAGCGGGCAGGGCGTGTGGGACTGGGATGTCTCGACCGGGGCGGTTTATTTATCCCCACTGTGGAAATCGATGATTGGCTATGGTGACGATGAGATTGCCAACCGCTATGAGGAATGGGAATCGCGCCTGCACCCGGCGGACAAAGCGCGGGTTTTGGCTGAGTTAAACGCTTATTTGCACGGCGGGCGGGCTGAATACACCACCGAACAGCGTTTGCGCTGCAAGGATGGCAGTTATCGTTGGATTCAGGACAAGGGCATGGTGGTGGAGCGTGACGCCAGCGGCAAACCATCGCGCATGATAGGCGTGCATATCGACATCCAAGACCGCAAACAAGCCGAGCATGATCTGCGCGACAGCGAGTCGTTGCTGCGCGCCACGCTGGACGCCACCGCTGACGGCATTCTTGTGGCCGGCGAGGATGGCCGGACTTGGATCGCCAACCGCCGCTTCCAAGCGCTGTGGCGCATCCCCGACGCACTGCTGGAACGAGGCGAGGATGCCGAAATGCTGGCGTTTGTGACCGGGCAGTTGGTTGACCCGGAAAAGTTTATGGAAACCGTGCGGCGGCTGTATGCCAGCGATGTTGTCACCTTTGACACGCTGAATTTCAACGATGGCCGGGTGTTAGAGCGCTACACTGTGCCCTTGCAAATTGGCGAGGCGCGCATTCGGGTGTGGTCGTTCCGCGATGTCAGCGAACGCGAGTCCGCTTATGCCGCCTTGGAAAAAGAGCGCCAATTGCTCGACACGCTGGTGCAGACCATTCCCTATTGTGTCTGGCTGAAGGATGAAAACGGCGTGTATATCACCTGCAATCCGCAAACTGCCAAGTTGTATGGCAGCACGCTGGAAAATATCATTGGCAAAACCGATCAGGACTTTTTCAGCGCCGATTTGGCGGCCGCATTCCGGGCCAGCGATTTGGCGGTCATCGCGCAAGGGACGATGTGCCGGTTTGAAGAGGTGGTCATCTCGCCGGTGGACGGTTGCCGGCGCTTGTTCGAGACCATCAAAACACCGATGTCCAGCCCCGACGGTGGGTTGATCGGCGTGCTAGGCATCGCCCACGACATCACCACATTGCGCAAACAAGAAGCCGCGCTGCGGCGGGTGGACGAGCAGCGCCGCCGCCTGATGCACCAGTCGCGTGACGGCATCATGATTTTTGACAGCGAATACCGCGTGACTGAGGCCAGCGAACGCCAGGCGCAGATGTTAGGCTACCGCGTTGAGGCGCTTGTAGGGATGCAGCCTTGGCAGTGGGATGTGTATGCCGATGAAGCGGTTGTCCGCAAGATGATGCCGAGCGCGACCGAAACCAATCTGATGTTTGAGACCCGCCACCGCCGCAAAGACGGCACGGTTTATGACGCCGAAGTCAGCGTCACGCGGGCGTTCATTGACGGGGAAATGTCGGCGATCAGCGTGACCCGCGACATCACCGAGCGCAAGCAGGCCGAACAGGCGCTGCGTGACAGCCAGGACATGCTGCACCGGGCGCAGGCCGTGGCCCATGTCGGCAGTTGGCGCGTTTCTGCGCTGGGCGAGTATGAGGTTTCCGATGAGTTTCGCAGGATTGCAGGCTTTGCCGAGTCCGAGCCGGTCACAGCGCAAGCGTGGTTCATGCGCATCCACCACGAAGACCGCCCCGCCGTTGAGCAGGCTTGGCAAGACGCACAGTCCGGCGCGCCGTTTGACCGCACCTATCGCTTGCTGGTGGGAAATGGGTTCGGGCGATTGCGGAATTAGTTTTCAGCGCATCCGGCGAACTGCACAGCTCGCTCGGCACCGTGCAAGACATCACCGAGTTGCAGCAGGCGCGTTTGGCGGTCGAACACCAGCGGCACTTGCTCCGAACGGTCTTGGAAAACAGTCCCAGCGGCTTGGCGCTGTTCGACGCAGAGCGCAATTTGCTGCTGCACAATCCGCAATATGCGCGCCTGCTCAGTTGGTCGGCGGAACATCTGGCAGCGCCGGGCTTGCGTTATGACGGTTTGCTGCACCAGCGCTGGGAGCGCGGCGATTTTCACGAGGCGGCGGATTGGGAAGCCTTCCGTGCCCAGGTTTTGCGTTCGCTGGAATCGCGGCGGCGCGTGGTGTTGTCCAGGCGCACGTTCGACGGCAAAACCTTGGAGGCGCACGCCATTCCGCTGCCAGACGGCGGCACGCTGATGTGTTACATCGACATCACCGAATTGACTGACGCGCGGCTGGAATTGGAGCGCCCCAACCGCGACTTGCGCGTCAGGACGCAAGAGGCGGAGGCGGCCAATCGCGCTAAAAGTGATTTTCTGGCGAACATGAGCCATGAGATTCGCACGCCGATGAACGCCATCATCGGCTTGACCGGGCTGGCGCTTGATGGCGAGTTGACCCGTCGCCAGCGCGGCCATTTGGACAAAGTGCAAACCTCAGCCAAGGCATTGCTGCGCTTGCTCAATGATATCCTCGATTATTCCAAAATCGAGGCGGGACGTTTGGATATCGAGCGCGTGCCTTTCGAGCTGGCCGAAGTCGTGCGCGGCGTGGCCGAACTGTTCGCCCCGATGATGGAGGAGAAAAGCATCATCTGGCGCGTCGATCTACCCAAAGAGTTGCCGCGCCATCTGCTCGGCGACGCCTTTAGGCTCGGCCAAGTGCTGATTAACCTGGTTGGCAATGCGGTGAAGTTCACCGAACGCGGGGAAGTCGCCTTTAGCGCCGTCGTGGTGGACAAAACCGCTGCCGACCTGAGTCTGCGGATGACCGTCCGCGATACCGGCATCGGCATGACAGCCGGCCAAATCGAGCATCTGTTTGTCGAGTTCACCCAGGCGGACAGCTCGATCACGCGCAAATACGGCGGCAGCGGCTTGGGCCTTTCGATCAGCAAGCGCTTGATTGGCCTGATGGGCGGCGAGATTACGGTGGCAAGTGCGCCGCAGCAGGGCAGCGCCTTTAGCTTTACCGCCCGTTTCCAAACCATTGACGCAGCCCCCTTGCACAATGCGGGCCCAGCGCTTGCGCCGCTGCGCGGCCTTGCCCAGCGCGCCAAGCCCATCAGCGGCGCCTCTGTGCTGGTGGTGGACGACGATGAATCCAACAGGACGTTGGC
>JBJSYU010000009.1:0-8147 GCA_046089945.1 Candidatus Methylumidiphilus sp. | reverse complement strand
CCGCCTTTGAGCGCCTGCGGCGCGGCTTCGCCAAGGGCCAGTTGTGCCTGTTTTTCCAGCCCAAGGTCGATTTCGCCCGCCAAGCGGTGTTAGGCGCCGAGGCGCTGATCCGTTGGCAACAGCCGATCTTGGGGCTGTTGCTGCCGGAAGAATTCATCGGCATCGCCGAGGACAACGACATGGCGCTGAGCATCGGCCAATGGGCCATCCGCGAAGCGCTGCGGCAAATGCGGGTGTGGCGGCGCGAGGGCATCGACCTGCAAGTCGCCGTCAATGTCTTTGCCCGGCAATTGCAGTCGCCCGATTTTGTGCAGAACCTGCGCCACATCCTCGCCGAATTCCCCGACATCCCGCCGGGGCGGCTGAAACTCGAAATCACCGAATCGGCCGCGCTGCCTGACTTGAATACCGATCTGCTGGCATCATCGAGCAATGCCAGCAGATCGGCGTGGACTTTTCGCTGGACGACTTCGGCACCGGCTACTCCTCGCTGCTGCACCTGCGCCATTTGGCGGCGGAGGAGCTGAAAATCGACCAGCGCTTCGTGCGCGACATGCTCACCGACCCGGAAGCGATGGCGATAGTCGAAGGCATCATCTCGCTGGGCCGGGCGTTCCGCCGGGGCGTGGTCGCCGAAGGCGTGGAGAAGCCCGAACAAAGCCGCAAACTGTTGGAACTGGGCTGCACCGAGTTGCAAGGCTATTTGTACGCCCATCCCATGCCGGCGGCCGACATGCCGGGCTGGATCAAAGCATTCCGTTTGCCTGCGGAGAAGGCTTAAGCACCGGCAAACCCGCGTTAATCTTGCAATCCGCCTTTGCCGACGACTTGCCGACAAAGCCTAATTCTCGGCCAAATAATCAATAATACCGCGCTTTTCTTCGCTTAATCCGGCCAAGTCTTCGGCGCTGATCCAGCCTTCCTTGACCAGCCTGCCGAATACGCTCAGCAGCTTGGAATAACGGTAATCATACTTCCAGCCTATCGCCTTTTCCTGCGCTTTCAGGTATTCGCTGATGGCCCAAATGTCCTCAGGGCTTTCCGCCCCTGCCGCCCTATCCTTGAGCGTTTTTAGCAGGGCGGCGTATTCTCTTGCCAACGCGGCGTCATAGGCCCGTTTGGCGATTTTTTTTCTCACTGGCTGACCAGCGAATGTCTCTCATGGATTGCACCTTTTTCAACACAAAAATATCACTGCAATGTCGCGCAACAGCACAATAAGCGGCCAATGCCACGCCAAAGCCGCTTGAAATCTCGCCACCCCATCCCCACAACGCTGCCATCATCAGCATTCACCAAAGGCAAACCGCCATGCGCACCGACAAACTCACCGCAAAATTCCAAGCCGCACTGGGCGAGGCGCAGAGCCTCGCGTTGGGACGGGATCATCAATTTATGGAGCCTGCCCATGTCATGGCGGCTTTGATCGACCAAGAAGGCGGGTCGGTCAAGCCGCTGCTGTCGCAGGCGGGCGTCAATGTCGCGGGCCTGCGCAATGCGCTTGGCGAGGCGCTGGATCGCCTGCCGAAAGTCGAGGGCACGGGCGGCGACGTGCAGGTTTCCAACGAGCTGTCGCGGCTGTTGAACCTGACCGACAAATTGTCGCTGAAACGCGGCGACCAGTATATCGCCAGCGAAATCTTCGTGCTGGCGGCGTTGGAAGAAAAGGGCAATCTCGGCGATTTGCTGAAAAAAGCCGGATTAAGCAAAGACAAATTGGAGAAGACCATCACCAGTTTGCGCGGCGGCCAAGCGGTCAACGATGCCAATGCCGAAGACCAGCGCCAAGCCTTGCGCAAGTACACCATCGACCTGACTGAACGCGCTGAACAAGGCAAGCTCGACCCGGTGATTGGCCGCGACGACGAGATTCGGCGGACGATCCAAGTGTTGCAGCGGCGCACCAAAAACAACCCGGTGCTGATTGGCGAACCCGGCGTCGGCAAAACCGCCATCGTCGAAGGCTTGGCGCAGCGCATCGTCAATGGCGAGGTGCCGGAGGGTATCAAAGGCAAGCGGCTATTGGCTTTGGATATGGCAGCGCTGATTGCCGGGGCGAAGTTTCGCGGCGAGTTTGAGGAGCGCCTGAAAGCCGTGCTGAACGATATTGCCAAACAAGAAGGCAATATTATTTTGTTCATCGACGAATTGCACACCATGGTCGGCGCGGGCAAAGCCGAAGGGGCGATGGACGCGGGCAATATGTTGAAGCCGGCCTTGGCGCGTGGCGAATTGCATTGCGTGGGCGCGACGACCTTGGACGAGTATCGCCAATACTTGGAAAAAGACGCGGCGCTGGAGCGGCGTTTCCAAAAGGTGCTGGTGGATGAGCCGAATGTCGAGGACACCATCGCCATTTTGCGCGGACTCAAGGAAAAGTATGAAGTCCACCATGGTGTGACCATCACCGACCCGGCGATAGTCGCGGCGGCGGTGTTGTCGCATCGGTATATCACCGACCGCAATTTGCCGGACAAAGCCATCGACTTGATCGACGAGGCGGGTAGCCGCATCCGCATGGAAATCGACTCGAAGCCGGAGGAAATGGACAGACTGGAACGCCGCTTGATCCAGTTGAAAATCGAGCGCGAAGCTTTGAAAAAAGAATCTGACGAAGCCTCGCGCAAGCGCCTGGAGGCATTGCAGGAGAATATTGACGACGCCGAGCGCGAATACGCCGATTTGGATGAAATCTGGAAAGCCGAGAAATCGTCGCTGCAAGGCGCGGCCAGCATCAAGGAAAAATTGGAGCAAGCCCGCCAGCAACTTGACGCATTGGCACGGGCGGAAAACCGTGATTACAACAAAATGGGCGAGTTGCAATACGGCGTCATTCCGAAGCTGGAAAAGGAATTGGAAGACGCGGCGCGGGCGGAAAGTCAACCGATGCAATTGCTGCGCGACAAAGTGACAGACGAGGAAATCGCCGAGGTCGTGTCGAAATGGACGGGCATTCCAGTGTCGAAGATGCTGGAAGGCGAGCGCGAGAAGCTGCTGCACATGGAGACGAATATCCACAAGCGCGTGGTCGGCCAAGACGAAGCCATCAAGGCGGTATCCGACGCGATACGCCGCTCGCGTTCCGGTTTGGCCGACCCGCACAAGCCGAATGGCTCGTTCCTGTTTTTAGGCCCGACCGGCGTCGGCAAAACCGAGTTGTGCAAGGCGCTGGCCGAATTCCTATTCGACACCGAAGAGGCGATGGTGCGCATTGATATGTCGGAGTTTATGGAAAAGCATTCCGTCGCCCGCTTAATCGGTGCGCCGCCGGGGTATGTCGGCTATGAGGAAGGCGGGCATCTGACCGAGACGGTGCGCCGCAAGCCGTATTCGGTGATATTGCTGGACGAGGTGGAAAAAGCGCACCCGGATGTGTTCAATGTGCTGCTGCAAGTGCTGGACGACGGGCGTTTGACCGACGGCCACGGGCGCACGGTGGACTTCCGCAATACTGTCATTGTGATGACCTCAAACCTCGGCTCTAACCGGATTCAGGAGTTGGCGGGCGAGGCGAATTACGCGCAGATGAAAGCGGAAGTGCTGGAGATTGTTGGCCAGTATTTCCGCCCGGAATTCATCAACCGCGTGGATGAGGTGGTGGTGTTCCATCCGCTGATGAGATCGCAGATCCGCGCCATCGCCAATATCCAAATCCAGCATTTGCGCAAGCGCTTGCTAGACCGTGACTTGACCTTGGATATGACTGACGCGGCGCTGGATCGCCTCGGCGAAGCCGGGTTTGATCCAGTGTATGGGGCGCGGCCATTGAAGCGGGCGATACATCAGCAATTGGAGAATCCGCTGGCCAAGGATATTCTGTCAGGCCGCTATCAGCCGGGCGACAACGTGCGGGTGGATGCCGCCGACGATAGCTTGGTGTTTACCCAAGGCTAACGCAAGAAATGCCCAGTTCCGCCAAGGAACTGGGCATTGGCCGGCGCCGACATCAATTGCTGCCCATGGGTGATTTCATGCGCAAGCTCAGGCGCTCGCCCATGCTTGGCGGTTCCGCATTCAAACCAAGGTCTTATAAGGCTCGCCCGCTATTTCTCTGACCAACCTAGGCACTAAATAACCCGGCAGACGCCGCCGCAGGCCGTCATACAGCGCCAAGGCTTGGGCCTCGGCCAAGTCGAAATGCGCCGTCCCCCGCGCCTTGTCCAGCAAATGCAGGTAATACGGCGTGACGCCGTGGTCGAACAGGGTTTCGCTCAATGCCGCCAGCGCGTCCACCGAGTCGTTGACCCCGCGCAACAGCACCGACTGGTTCAGCAAAGCCACGCCCGCCCCGCGCAAACGGTCGAGCGCGAAGCGGACTGCATCGTCGAATTCTTGCGCGTGGTTGGCATGGATAACCAGCACCGGCTTTAGCCGCGTCGTCGCCAAGATCTGCGCCAGCCCTGCCGTGACGCGGGCCGGCAGCACAATCGGCAGGCGGGTGTGGATGCGCAGCCGCCGCAGGTGCGGAATCGCCGCCAGCCCGCCGACCAGCGCCGCCAGCCGCTCGTCGTCCAGCGCCAGCGGATCGCCGCCGCTCAAGATGATTTCGTGCAGGCTGGCGTCGGCGGCGATGTGCGCCAAGGCTTGCGCCTCGCGGCGGCGGCTTAACTGCGCCTCGCCATAGGGAAATTCGCGGCGGAAGCAGTAGCGGCAGTTGACCGCGCAGGCGGCGGTGGCAATCAGCAGGGCGCGGCTTTGGTATTTGTGCAACAGCCCCGGCACGGCGGCGGCGGCCAAGTCGCCCACCGGGTCGGCCAGAAACCCCGGCAGTTCCAGCAGCTCATCGCCCAGCGGCAGGACTTGGCGCAGCAGCGGGTCATCCGCGTCGCCCCGGCGCATGCGGGCGGCAAACGCGGCGGGGACGCGGAAGGCGAAACGCCGCGCCGCTTCGCGGTGTTGGGGACTGAGGTCTAGCGGCAGGCCGAGGTGGGCCAGCAAGTCTTCGGGGCGGGTGAAGGCGGCCGACCACTCGGCTTTCCAGTCGCCTAAGGCGAGATCGTTTAGGGAATTCAAGAGGGCAAGCGTTGTAATGGCAGGGCCGTCCATTATAATGAGCGGCATTTTTTTGCGTTAATCCAACCGCACAACTTTTAGAGAGGACAGCATGGGATTTGTAAACACCAGCGAATTTAAAAACGGCATGAAGCTCATGCTGGACGGCGAGCCGGTCGTTTTGCTTGAGAACGAATTCGTCAAGCCCGGCAAGGGGCAGGCGTTCAACCGCGTCAAATTTCGCTTCTTGAAGACCGGGCGGGTGCTGGAACGCACCTTGAAATCCGGCGAAACCATGGAAACCGCCGACGTGGCGGACACGGATCTGAAATACCTCTACAACGACGCCGAAGGCTGGCACTTCATGGACGAAACCTCGTATGAGCAATACGCCGTCGATCCCGAAACCGTCGGCGAGGCCAGAAAGTGGCTGCGCGAGCAGGACGTTTGCATGGTGACGTTTTACAACGGCCAGCCGTTGATTATCACCCCGCCGAACTCGGTCATCCTGAAAATCGTCGAGACCGACCCCGGCGTGCGCGGCGACACCTCCGGCGGCGGCGGCAAGCCGGCCAAGCTGGAAACCGGCGCGGTGGTGCGTGTGCCGCTGTTTGTGCAGCAAGACGAGTTGATTAAGGTGGACACCCGCACGGGCGAATACCTGTCGCGTGCCAAGGAGTAACACCGCCGACTGGCGCCCCACCTGCCCGCGTTCCGCCCTCTCGCTCAGGGCGGAGATGCTGGCGGCGATCCGCCGCTTCTTCGCCGAGCGCGGCGTGTTGGAAGTCGAAACCCCGCTGCTGTGCCACGCCGCAGGCACCGACCCCAACCTGCATCCGTTCACCGCCGAGTTCCGCCAGCCGGGACAACCCCAAGGCGTCCCGCTGTATCTGCAAACCTCCCCGGAATTTGCGATGAAACGCCTGCTGGCCGCAGATTCGGGCTCGATTTACCAAATCTGCAAAGCCTTCCGCAATGAAGAGTCCGGGCGTTGCCACAATCCTGAGTTCACGCTGCTGGAATGGTATCGGGTCGGCTTTGGGCTGGAGGAATTGATGGACGAGGTCGAAGCCTTGCTGGCGGTGTTGTTCGCCGGGGCCAGGCCACTGCCGCCGACCGAGCGCGTCAGTTACCGCGCCTTGTTCCAACGGCACACCGGCTTAGATCCGGTGTCGGCGACACCCAGCGAGTTTGCCGCCTGCGCCCGCCAACAGGGCTTGCACGAGGCGGAAGCCTTATGCGGCGATGAGCGCAACATCTGGCTGGATCTGCTGTTTAGCCATGTGATCCAGCCAGACCTAGGGCAAGGCCGAGCCTGTCTGGTCTACGACTACCCGGCCTGCCTGCCGTCGCTGGCGCGGGGCAAGCCGGGTGAACCGGCTGTCGTCGAGCGTGTGGAAGTGTTCATGGACGGCATGGAACTGGGCAACGGCTACCACGAATTGGCCGACGCCGCCGAGCAGGCGCTGCGCTTCGAGGCCGATGGCGCGGCGCGGCTTGCGCTGGGGTTGCCGCTGCCGCCACAAGACCGGCGTTTGCTGGCGGCGCTGGCGGCGGGCCTGCCGGACTGTGCGGGGATTGCCCTAGGGCTGGATCGATTGCTGATGCTGTTGGCGGGGGCCGAGGCCATTGGCGAGGTGTTGGCATTTCCGGTGGACTGCGCGTAACGGGCGGGCTGCAGGCCACCAGCCGTAGCGCCGGCATCTTGCCGGCGTCAAGGCCGCGCCAGCCACACGCTGCGCGGCTTGTCCCCCTCCATCCCCGACAGCAACAGCCCGCCTTTGAAAAAGCTGTATTGCGTGGCCTTGCCTAAGCTGGCCTGGAAACGCCGCTCCAAATCGCCGGCCTGCGGCGGGCAGGCCATCAAGGTGCCGGCCAGCCGGCCGACGGTGATCTGCCCCGGCGCGGATTCGCTGACCTGCCCCATATAACGGTTGCAGCCGCCAAAGCCGGCGATGCGGCCGTCTTTGAATTGCAGCGTGGGCCGCTTGCCGCCGGCCGGCAAAGGCTGGCCGTCGATTTCCGCCGCCGTCCATTCCACCCCGTCCAATTCCTTTAACGACAGCGTGCCTTGCACCTCTTCCTGCTGCCGGGTCAACACGCCTTGTTCCAGCGCGTAGCTCAGCCGCGCCAGTTGCGTTGGGCAGCAGCTTGGATCTTGCGGCCCGGCCTGCACCACATCCAGATAGATGGTTGAACCTTCAACCGCCAGCCCGCGCAGCTTCACGCGGTCGCCGACCAGCAGCGTGCCGATGTTTTTTGGCTTGCCGCCCGGCCCGGCGAACACGGCCAAGTAAAGATGCTCGCCGCTGCCGCCGGAGGATTCGCTGATTAAAGCCACGCGCTCTTCGCCGGGCTGGCCGTCGAGATTGCCGGCCGCCGCCGGCGCGTCCAGCAATTGCGCGCTCGGCCTAGACGCGCCGCCCTGCGCAAACGGCTTGCCTTGATAACGCCCGCCGCGCAAACGGATAGGCTTGCCGTCGAAAATGCCGCGCACTTCGGCGTTGCCGACTTCGGCCAGTGCGGGGGCAGCGGGTTCGGCGCGGCTGGCGCTGGAAAGCAGCGCCAGCATCAAGGCTATGGCTAAATGTCTCATAGTGTTTTTAAACTTCACGGCGGATCAACTGGATCAAAAACAGCAGCACCACCGCCCCGGCGGTGGCCGTGACCAGCGGCCCGCCGGCCGAGACGCCGAGCGCGCGGAACAAGTAGCCGCCAACCACCGCGCCGACGATGCCAACGACCATATTGCCGAGCAGGCCAAAGCCCCGGCCCTTGACGATCAAGCCGGCCAGCCAGCCGGCCACGGCGCCGATGAACAATTGGATGAGTAAATGCATGATGGGGATTTCCTCTGTTTGGACGTTAGGGAGGGAACAGCAAAGCTTAGGGCGCAAGGTCTGTCAAGCGCCTGATGTGCGCAACAAACTCCTAAAGCGGCACTCGCAAGCCGCGTAGATACCGTCTTCGCCCTGCCCCGTCAAGCCAGTTTTTGAGGGTGTGTCTTCCGGCCATGCGGGGTTGTAAGTTCCTGTGCAAATTAAGGAGGTGGGTTTAATTGGTTTGCGAAATACTCCTGAGGCTGTTCCAGGCCACGAGTGGCGCGGCCTGCGGATGCCCGTGAGGAATGCCATAAATCAATTAAACCCACCTCC
>JBJSYU010000008.1:0-3526 GCA_046089945.1 Candidatus Methylumidiphilus sp. | reverse complement strand
CGCCTCCGGCCGCACGCTGTCCGGCCAGACCACCGAGGCGTTTTGGAACTCGCTGCGCCATGTCAAGCCGATTTCCTTCGGCTTCAACTGTGCGCTCGGCCCGGACAAGCTGCGCCAATACGTCGAAGAACTGTCCCGCATCGCCGACACGAATGTCTCGGCGCACCCGAACGCCGGCCTGCCGAACGAGTTCGGCGAATATGACATGACACCGGAGGCGATGGCGAAGGAAATCGCCGACTGGGCGGAGAACGGCTTTTTGAACATCATCGGCGGCTGTTGCGGCTCCTCGCCGCAGCACATCAAAGCCATCCACGACGCGGTCGAGCATTTCCCGCCGCGCAAGATTCCCGAAATCCAGCCGCAATGCCGCCTGTCCGGCCTGGAGCCGTTCAACATCGGCCCGGACTCGCTGTTCGTCAATGTCGGCGAACGCACGAATGTCACCGGCTCGGCGTTGTTCCGCCGCCTGATCCGCGAGGGCCAATACGAACAAGCCCTCAGCGTCGCCCGCTCGCAAGTCGAAAACGGCGCGCAAGTCATCGACATCAACATGGACGAGGGCATGTTGGACTCCAAGGCGGCGATGGTGAAATTCCTCAACCTGATTGGCTCGGAGCCGGACATCGCCCGTGTGCCGATCATGCTGGACTCGTCGAAATGGGAGATTTTGGAAGCCGGCTTGCAGTGCATCCAAGGCAAGGGCATCGTCAATTCGATTTCGATGAAGGAAGGCGAGGAGGCGTTTTTGCACCATGCCAAACTGGCAAGGCGCTATGGCGCGGCGGTTATCGTCATGGCCTTCGACGAAGTCGGGCAGGCCGACACCGAACAGCGCAAAGTCGAAATCTGCACCCGCGCCTACGAACTGTTGACCGGTATTGGTTTTCCGGCGGAAGACATTATCTTCGACCCGAATATTTTCGCCGTCGCCACTGGCATCGAGGAACACAACAATTACGGCGTGGATTTCATCGAAGCGACGCGCCGCATCAAAGCCACGCTGCCTTATGCCGGTATTTCCGGCGGCGTGTCGAATGTGTCGTTCTCCTTCCGGGGCAATGATCCGGTGCGCGAGGCCATCCATGCGGTGTTTTTATACCATGCCATTCAAGTCGGCATGAGTATGGGTATAGTCAATGCGGGACAATTGGCTATATACGATGAAATCCCCGCCGAACTGCGCGAGGCGGTGGAAGATGTGATATTAAACCGCCGACCCGACGGCACGGAACGCTTGTTGGCCATCGCCGACAACTACCGCGCCGGCGGCGGCACGGTCGAGAAAAAAGAAGATTTGGCTTGGCGCGACTGGACGGTCAAAAAGCGCCTGGAACACTCGCTGGTCAAAGGCATCGACGAATATATCGACATTGACACCGAAGCCGCCCGCTTGGAAGCCGAACGGCCTTTGCATGTAATTGAAGGCCCGCTGATGGATGGCATGAATGTCGTCGGCGATTTGTTCGGCGCCGGCAAAATGTTCCTGCCGCAAGTCGTCAAATCCGCCCGCGTGATGAAAAAAGCTGTCGCGCACTTAATGCCTTATATGGAAGCGGAAAAGGCGCTGCTCGGCGAAGTCAAATCCAACGGCAAAATCATCATGGCGACGGTGAAAGGCGATGTGCATGACATCGGCAAAAACATCGTCGGCGTCGTGCTGCAATGCAACGGCTTCGACGTGGTGGACTTAGGCGTCATGGTGCCTGCCGACAAAATCCTGCAAGCGGCGCGTGACGAAAACGCCGATATGATTGGCTTAAGCGGCTTGATTACCCCGTCGCTGGATGAAATGGTGCATGTTGCCAAGGAAATGCAGCGGCTCGGTTTCACCATGCCCTTGCTGATAGGCGGGGCGACGACCTCCCGCGCCCACACCGCCGTCAAAATCGAGCCGAATTATACCGGCCCGGTGGTGTATGTCACCGACGCCTCGCGCGCTGTCGGTGTGGCTGGCAGCTTACTAAGCGAAGACCTGCGCGACGAGTATGTGGCGAAGATCAAACAGGAATATGAGGACGTCCGCCTGCGCCACACTGGCCGCAAACAACAAACCGCCATGCACCCGCTGGAGGTCGCCCGCAATAATGCCTTCCACGGCGATTGGCAGGATTATCAGCCGCCCAAGCCCAGCTTTTTGGGGCTGCAAGTGTTCGACCGCTACCCGCTCGCCGAACTCGCCGAGTGCATCGATTGGTCGCCGTTTTTCCAAACCTGGGAATTGAGCGGCAGTTACCCGAAGATCTTGGACGATGAAATCGTCGGCGAACACGCCAAAAGCCTGTTCACCGACGCGCAGGCGATGCTGAAAATCATCGTCGAGCAAGATTGGCTGCAAGCCCGCGCCGTGGTCGGATTCTACCCGGCCAACCGCATCGGCGACGATATTGTGCTGTACACTGACGACAGCCGCAGCGAAGTATTGACGAGGCTGCACCATCTGCGCCAGCAACACATCAAACCGCCCGGACAACCCAATTATGCCCTGTCGGATTTTGTTGCACCGGAAGGTATCGTCGATTATGTCGGCGGCTTCGCCGTCACCGCCGGCGTCGGCATCGAAAGCCATTTGGAACGGTTTGCCGAACAGCACGACGACTACAGCAGCATCATGCTAAAAGCCCTAGCCGACCGCCTCGCCGAAGCCTTCGCCGAAGTGCTGCACAAGCGTGTGCGGCGGGAATTCTGGGGGTACGCGGCAGACGAGCATTGCTCCAACGAGCAGTTAATCAACGAAGAATACCGTGGCATCCGCCCCGCCCCCGGCTACCCCGCCTGCCAGATCACACCGAAAAAGCTACGCTGTTTTCGCTGCTAAACCCCGTGGAGAACGCCGGCATTAGCTTGACCGAAAGCTTTGCGATGTACCCGGCGTCTTCCGTCAGCGGATGGTATTTCGCCCACCCCGCCGCCAAGTACTTCAACGTCGGCAAAATCAACCAAGACCAGTTGGAGGATTATGCTGAACGCAAAGGGATGGGCAAGAAAGAAGCCGAACGCTGGCTGGGGCCGGTTTTGGCTTATGAGCCGGAATAAATCGTAAAAACGGCGATAACATCTCTGTGCGGAGATGTTATCGCTTAAACTATTCCCTCTCCCTGTTGGAAAGGGTGAGGGTCAGCCATAAAGAATCTGCCATGCTAAACCATTTGCTGTTGAATAATTTCAACTCATGGAAGCCCCTTGATATTGAGTTTGGTCAGGTAATCGGATTATTTGGGACAAACAGTTCAGGCAAAAGCAGCGTATTGCAATAGACTGTATCAAAAACCGCTATAATAATATTATAGCGCAACTGTCGAGGCAAATTTATCAAATTATTTTCCTATGAATCAGCAAAGCAAGACAAAACCGTCTTTCTTAGTTTAACAAGCCTCACTTTAGAGGAGTTCGATGTGCTGTGTACGAGCTTCGCTAAAACTTGGAACGAATACACGAAGCAACCTGAAAAAGATCCAAGCAAGGGTGGAAGGCCATATGTGCTTGACGCTATGGAAGACCGGTTGTTGTTTATCCGTTTCTACCT
>JBJSYU010000007.1:0-3147 GCA_046089945.1 Candidatus Methylumidiphilus sp. | reverse complement strand
CAAGCTGCCGCGCCGCTGCTGGGCGGCCGATGTGCGGGATGCAGAACGGATTGGCGAGATTTTTGCAGCGGAACAGCCTGCGGTGGTCTTTCATGCCGCGGCGTACAAGCATGTGCCCTTGATGGAGGACGTCAATGCCTGGCAGGCGGTACGTACAAACGCGTTGGGAACCTTGACGGTTGCGCGCGCCGCTGTAGCCGCGGGCGTTGAAAAATTCGTGCTGGTATCTACTGACAAGGCAGTGAATCCGACCAATGTGATGGGGGCGACCAAGCGGCTGGCCGAGCGTTTGTGTCAGGCGCTCAACGCGCCTGGTCGTACCAGGTTCGTCATGGTCCGTTTCGGCAATGTGCTGGGCAGCAACGGCAGTGTCATCCCCAAGTTCCGCGAGCAGATTGTCCGGGGGGGGCCGGTGACGGTGACGCACCCGGAAATTACCCGTTATTTCATGTCGATCCCGGAAGCGGCGCAATTGGTGTTGCAGGCCGGGTCTATGGGGCGCGGCGGGGAGATTTTTGTGCTGGACATGGATGAGCCGATTAAGATTGTCGATTTGGCGCGGACGATGATTCGGCTGTCCGGTTTCCATGATGACGAAATTAAAATCGAGTTTACCGGGCTGCGCCCCGGCGAGAAGCTGTATGAGGAATTGCTGGCCGATGATGAATTGACCCAGCGCACCCCGCATCCGAAACTGCGCATTGCCAAGGCGCGCGGCGTCGAGGGCGGTGCGGCGTGGCTGGCGGAATTGCTGGAGTGGCTGAGCCGCTTGCCGGGCATGGATGAGGCGGATATCCGCCGCGATTTGCAGCGCTGGGTGCCGGAGTATGAGCCTACGCCGTGACTTTTGTCCGCGCCAGCAGTTTGCGGCCGGCGTTCAACAGCGGTTTTTCCAGCAGTTTATGGATAATGATACCCGCCGCCACCGATGCGGCCAGCACTAGCACTAGCAGTAGATTAGCGGCCAGCGGGGTTTTTTCCAGCCACAGCCAATCCAGCGGGCGGGTTGCGTTGAACACGATACGCTGGATTTGCACATGGACGAGATAAATCGAATAGGAGGCATTGCCCACCGCGACCAGTGGCGTTTGCCGCCGCACGAAGTGTTCCACCCGCCCGGACAACGCCGTCAGCAGCAATAATGCGCTGGCGCAGCCATAGCCTAGCGTGATTATCGGATCGCCCCAGACATCGATGGGCACTGTGCCGTGATGTGACAGCACCGCGCAATAACGGGTAATCAGCACAAATAAAACCAGACTGCTGGCGGCGAATACATAGGCGCAAATGTCTTGCAGTCGAATAGACAGCCGCCGCCGCAATGTGCGCAGCGTGACGGCGGCGACCATGCCGATGATGAACAGCGCGTTTTGCAGATTGAACAGTGGCAGATCGGAGACATTATGCAAAACATCAAAAGCGACCAACCCCGCCCATGCGGCGAATACTGCCAGCCCCAGCCGTTTGCTGATAATCAGGGTGACGAAGCTGAGGTAAAACACCAGTTCATAGGCCAAAGTCCAGGCCACCGGAATAATCAGTTTTTTGTCCGATGAGAAGAACAGCGCGTTGGTGAGGAATTCGGCAATGCCGAGCCGTCCGGTGAACACCCGCCAGCCGCCCCAGACTATCAACACAATCAGGTAGAGCGGGTATATCCTGATGATGCGCTTGCTGAGGTAATGGCCGATGTTTTTATAATGACCGATATCGGCATAATGGGCATGCAGGATAATCAGCCCGCTGATGACGAAAAACAGATGCACACCGAAAAAGCCAAAATTGTATAGGCCGGATAAAGGCACCACGCCGTACCAGCTTCCCACTAAGGTTATGCCATGGAATAGCGCGACGAATAGGCAAGCTAAGCCCCGGCAGATTTGTGGGACATGCAATACTGGGTTGCTGTGGCTGTTGGATACGAGGGTGGAGTTTGTCACTGGCGCGATGGTGTTGTGGTGATAATGTAAGGTGTGCGGCAAGCTGGCAGTTTTTAAGACCCTCTCCCCAGCCCTACCCCTGCCAGGGGGAGGGAGTCACTACTTATTAACTTAAGCTTTGGACTCCAATAGCGCCACGCCGCAGCCCGCCCGCCGCTTTGGCTTGCGGTACAATACGTCGCCGATCCTGTCGAGGCAAGCGCTTTGGCGGGGTCGGCCCCCCGATGAATATCTCGCATCTATATAAGGAAACCTGTCCCGGCATGCGCCTCCATCTTCACCCCCGATTGCAGGGCGTACCCGCCCGCGCTTCACATCCCGCCCGACTGTGCGAGGCCACATGCCTGCCCGCTTAAACCGCAACTTTCTGGAAATCCTGCTGACTGTGTTGGCCGTCGCTTGGCTGGTTTGGCTGGGGCGTGGCGTGGACGACGGCGGTTTCCGTGGCGAAGACGCGCGCTACGCCAAGGACATCGCGCTGCGGGTCGATGCTGAGGGTGATGTGGGCGGAGCGGGTTGGGTCAGGTCAGTGTGCGGCCAGTTTTATGCTTATCTGCCGCCGGACGCCGCCGGGATTTGCGCGGATTACCGCAAGCCGCCATTGCTGGCGCGTGTGCGCCAGAAGCTGGTGAAGTTGAAGCTGCTGCCCAAAGCCCCCGCCGTGCCGCCAAGCCCGACGCTGCCGTTGACTGCGCAAGCCCAAAGCGATATTGCCGCTGTGTTGATTCGGATGGATGCCGCCCGCGCTGTTTGGGTGGCCCGGTTTTCCAAGCCGATGCAAAAGCTGCAAGCGCAGAAAAAGCTGTTGCGGGCGCAGGCCGAATTGGAAGGCGGCGACGACGCGCAGGAGGCGTTCAACAAGTTGCTGGGCGAAACCCGTCTATACCGCGAACACTACCAGTTGCACCGCGAACATTACCAGTACCAGTTGCCGCCGCGCACCGAGGACGCGTTCCCGCTGTCGGCCGATTGCGCGTGGAAGTATCTGTCGCGCCGCGCCCTGGCCAATCCTAAAACCGCAGGCGATGCGACGCCGTTGCTGGCTTTGGCCGGTTTGGCGGCGGAGTTGGACGGCGATAGCGACAAGCTGCCCGCCGGGGCATTCGCCGACCCGGCGGATTGGAACGCCGACGAGACTCAGCGCGGCTGCAAGGATTCGCCTCGGCAAGCCGCCCGCGACGGCGCGGCCTTGCTGGATCAGGCCAGC
>JBJSYU010000006.1:0-9378 GCA_046089945.1 Candidatus Methylumidiphilus sp. | reverse complement strand
TGCGCCTCCTTCGTCGGCACATCCTATGGCCCTGATGCGCAAGAAAAAAATGTATTGGCTGTGCGCAGCAGATTAGTTTCGATCCAGTCTGCGTCTGGATACTTTGACGATGAATATAGTGAACCAGACACGGAATCCGATTTGGACGATTATGAACATGATGGTTTTTTAGAAGCAGAACAAAATCTTATTGATGAATTTGGTCTTTATATTGAAAAAATTCCTGAAAGTCATTTAATAATTGAAGGTTTTAATCGTCTAGCTAAAGGCAGAAACTTATCCGTCGAGGCGGAAACGGCAATTCTCTATCGTGTAGTTGGAATGCAGTTTGCTGCCATGTTAAATATACTTAAAGAGTCTACAAAAAAGCCTCCAGAGTTAGATTCGATTTTATTGGTGACAAAATTATTTGATGCGTCAGTTGATTGGTCTGAAACCGCTGAAGATCATTATCGCTTAGAAAGCATCACAAGTGTTTTGAATATCAGCATCGAGAAAGTCTTACATGAACTAGGTGTCCGTCGAGGGCCATAGGATGCGCTGAGGAACGAAGGGCCATAGGATGCGCTGAGGAACGAAGCGCATCATTCGCGTTACTCGATTGATGCGCCTCCTTCGTCGGCACATCCTATGGCCCTGTTTAATGCGCTTGGCGGTTGTATACAGTACACCTAATACACCACAAAATCCTCAAAACAACCCATGCCCTCTTTAGTCCCTACGGAAACAATTATGTTGCAAAGCATCAAAACCACCGCCACCGTCAATAAAGACGGTGCAATCAACATTTATTCGCCTGATTTACCGATTGGAGAAACAGTCGAGGTTATTATTTTAATCCAGCCCAAAAATCAGGACACCACTGACTACTTAATGTCAAATCCTGCCAATAAACTGCATTTGCTTGAAGCCATCGAAGAATTAAAAAATCCGACAAATTACACTTATGTGGACATTGAAGCGGCATGAAAAAGGTAGCATTTTTGCCGCAAGCATTTAACGATTATAACGACTGGATAAAAAACGATAAGCATATTCACGCTAAACTCGTTGAATTAATCAAAGAAATTCAACGCGATCCGTTTATCGGAAAAGGCAAACCTGAGCCGTTAAAGCATCAACTTAAGGGATTGTGGTCGCGCAGAATAACCGATGAACACCGCTTAGTTTATAAAGTGCTGGATGAAGAAATTGTAATTGTGTCGTGTCGGTTTCATTATTAGTCGAGTAGCTTCTCTAAAATTAAACGCTATTTGGACTAGCCATTATGTCGAATCATTCTTTTGTTGTTTGTGTCAATAACGATGATTATGCCGCATCTTTGGAACTGAGAAAGCTTTATGAAGTTTTGCCCGACGCGGATGCCGCAAAATACGGACAAATTCGCATTATTGATGAATCAGGCGAAGATTATTTATACCCTGAATCTTTTTTCGCTCCTGTGCAACTTCCTGCTTTGACCGAAGAACGCATTTTAAGAGCAGCCTACCAGGGCCATAGGACGCGCTGAGGAACGAAGCGCATCATTCGCCGTAACTCGATTGATGCGCCTCCTTCGTCGGCACATCCTATGGCCCTGTCGCCGTTTGCCCGCCCTAGGGCAGTGGCCTCAGTTACACTGCGCCGTCGGGTTGGTGGACGTCGCGCCGACAATCACGCCGCCGAGCGTGGTGCCGCTGGACGGCCCGCCCAAGTAGCTGGGAACACAAGCGCAGCCCAGTTGGAAGGTCGCGCTTGAACCGTTGGCGGCAGTGACTGCCGCAATAATGCCGCCAGTGGCGTTCGGGTCGTTGGTGCAGGCGTTGTAAGGCAGGGTCGGCGGGCTTTGGCAGGTCAGGTAGCCCAAGGCTTCCGAGCCAGGCGTTGCGCCTGAGGTTTGCTGGATCGGGTAAACAGTCAGGTTGACGCCAGACCCCGGCGCGCAGGTGGTCATGTCTAAGGTCTGCGGGCCGTTATAAAAACTTGCCGTCGATGTGCCGTTTGCATTGGCGTACCCATAGCCGGTCACTGTCAACAACCCTGTTGTGGGGCTGTAGCCGATCAGCCCGGCACTGGCCAAGGCCGGATTGGTCGGCGCGCGGAACGCCGTCGCCGAATTGGCAGGCATCGCCGTGTTGAAGGTGGCGATGGCGGGTTGCGTGGCGGGTTTCGGATAAGTCCCGGAGGCTGCGCTCAGTGTGGGGACAAACACCTCGGAACATACCAGTGCGCCTGAAGACTGTGACCCATCACCGTAGTTAGGGTTGGCGTTGATGAACAGATTCGCGCTGGCGCCTGAGGGGCAGGTCGTCATGTCCAGCGTTTGCGGGCCATTCGAGAAACTATTCGCGTACCAACCCAAGGTCATGTTGTTATAGACGTAATAGCCATACACCGTCATGACACCTTTGGCATAGCTGTAGGTGCCCGCCGCACCGGAACCAGCACCGCCCACGTAGGTCGGCGTCATAAAGTATATGCCCCAGCCGGGCATCGGCATCGTGCCGGCATATACGTTCAGCACCGGCGTGGCTCTGGGCGCAGGCGTTGTGCCCGACGGCGCCGCCCAAATGTAGCTTGCCAAGCTAATCATGCCCGTCGAGAGGTTGAACGTGGTGTTCACGCCGCTGATCGCCAAGGGCAGGACGCCG
The DNA here is from genome assembly GCA_046089945.1 of Candidatus Methylumidiphilus sp. GTDB lineage: Bacteria > Pseudomonadota > Gammaproteobacteria > Methylococcales > Methylococcaceae > Methylumidiphilus. The sequence goes on along the minus strand of JBJSYU010000006.1, from coordinate 6,748 downwards.
GTCTGGTTGACCAATTGCGTCGGCGGCGAGAATGCGGCAATCGTCGGGTTGGCCACCTGCATATAGCCATTGTTGGCGACGGAGGCATTTTGCACCGTGGTGATGTCCGAGCCGGTCAGCACCGCGTCCCACACGTTGATCTTGGTGGCGCTTTGCGAGTTGGGATAGGTGGACAGCACATTGGTGTAGCTTTGCGTGGCGGTTGGCTGGCTGCCGGTGGTCACTGTGGCGGCGGTCAGCGCGCCGCTGCTGTTGGTGGTGTAGCACGCGCCACCGATCAAGTTGTTGCCGACGCTGACCGCGCCGCTGCTATTGCCGGTAGCGCACAAGCCGTCGGTGTTGATCGAGTCGTTCGACCACAGCGCAAAGCCGCTGATGTTGCCCAAGCCTTCGGCATTGTTGATTTCCGCCTGCACAAAACTATTTGCCAACAGCATGCCGAGCAGATTGGCGGCCGAGTAGCTGCCGTTGATGATCGGCGGGGCGATCTGCGACACCGGTGGCGGCTGGCTGACCGTCGAGGTGAAGGCGGCGGTGATCGCATCGGTGTAATCAGCTCCCACCGCGCCGCTTCCCGTTTCGGCAAGCCCTTCATCAAAACTGACCATCATCTCCAGGCCGACCGAAGCCTCCGGCCCGGCGATCATGCCGATGCTGGCGATGCCGACATTGGTGGCAAGCTTAAGCGTGTTGTTGATGACCTTGCCCCAGATCGACTCGTGGGTGATCGGCTTGCTGGCCGCCGTGTTCATCGTGCTGACGGCGGTTTGCGCCAGGCCGGGCGAGGCCAACAGCCAAGCGGCATATTGGCTGCTGGTTGAATCGGCCACGAACACGCCATTCGCCCCTGGCGGGACGACTAGGTTTTGCAGGTTTTGCAAGTCAATCGTAGACAAGCTGGCATTGCTGAACGCATAGTTGTTGTTGGTGGCCACATACCAGAGAATCTTCGCCGCATAGCTGCTAACCAGGTAGGGGTCGCCGATGGACAGGGTGAAATGCCCGCCATAAATCGGCGTGACATATTGGCCTATCCCTGTGTTGACGTCATTGCTTTGCGTATACGTCGCCAAGTTGATCGGGTACATCGACAGGTTCAAGCTGTTCAGCGCGAGGTTGCCGGTGTTGGGATTGTATCCGCCCAGCCACAGCCCGCCCGTGGGCAAATACCCAGGGCTTGAGCTGGCCACATTGAAGTTCATCGTTTCCGTGACAAACCCCGCCCCTGGGTTAGGGTATTGGAAAAAATTGCCTGCGGGCGTGGCAATCGGGGATGGGGAGGGATATGGCGCAAAGGCCGAAGGTGGATAAATGGCGTCGTTATACCATAGGCCTTGCGAGGAGGCGCAGTAAGGGTAGTCGTTGCCGCCTTCGATGCCCGATATGAACATATTGGGCGCAGAAGCCATGCCCGCCAGCACGGCTGTGGTGGAATTGCCCGTCAGTGTCCAACTATCGCCCACGGACGGCGCGTTCAAGGTCGAGCTTATCGCCGTGCTGTATTCAACCACATTGTGTTGCGTACCGATAGGCAAGGTCGTCGAGCCGCTAGGCGCGCTGATCGGGTCAGCGTTTTCATTATAAAAAATGACATTTGACTGGACTTGCTGTGACGGGTTGCCGCAGCTACCCCCAGAAATCTTAGTGCTGTTGAAAAATCCCACTGTGCCTGAACTATTTTGCCAGCCGGTGGTGCCACCATTACCCGCCATTGGCGCGTTGCCGGTGAACAGTACGCTTTGGCTGCTGGGGTTTGCCCCAGCGCCATAAGGCGTCAACGTCCAAGGGTTAGGGCTAAGGTTGAAAAACGTATACGACAATGCGCCAGTCTGGGCGTTATAGCTATAAGCAGAGGCAGTGGCGCTAAAGCCGGCCAGGGCAATCGCAAGGATAATTTTCCTGTTCATGGTTAATTCCCCTTCAAGTTGAATTTGACGCCGCTGACGATAAACGGGCTGTTGATCGTGTGGCCGGCCACGGCAGACTTGGCGTAGATATTGTCGAAACTAAAATACGCCCCGGCATTGACCTGAAACCGGGTCAGATAACCATTGCCGTCAAACACGCAGGCGCTCATCAAGTTGCGGGAGGGCAGCCCGCCGCTGGCCAGCGATGTGCCGCAGGCGGCGGTTGCGTTCATCTTCACCGGAATGACAAAATGGAAATTCGGCGCGCCGGACAGCACGAGCGCGTCCACCGCCGCCGAACTGGGGTTGTGGATGCCGTTGATCGACTGAAACTTCGACAAAAAACCGACTTGGCTGACGTCATGGCGCAAATGGTCGATGTTGGTCAGTGAAATGGCCTTGGTCGGATGCTGGTAGATGTTGGCCGCGGCCAGCTTTTGCGCGGTCAGCGCGCCAGGGCGCAGGGTCACGGCCTCCCCGGACATCACATTGAAAGCGACGCCATCATGCTGGCATTTTGGCGTGAGGTTGCTCAAAGCCGCGACAATGCTGACTTGGTAGGCGCCCGGCAAATAAGCGCCCACTCCCTTGCTGCCGATCTCCGCGTTGCAGCCCACGCCGTTGATGCCATCGACCGCCTGGAAATGTTGCAGTTTGTTGTAGCGGCCCGCCGTGTCTTGGAATTTCACGGTCGCGGTCTTGACCGTGGTCAGGCTGCCCGGAGTCACGGTGAAGCGCAAGGCGTGGCGGCTGTCCAGGCCGTTGGCGCGGTACAGCAAATAGCTTCCGGGCGCCAAGGGCAGTTTGGTGTTGAGCGCCACCGCATACTCGGTGCCGCCGCCATTGGGCGGCAGGCCGACTTTGAATGCGCCAGTCGCCTGCGGCGAAGTGCTGGCCAACACGCACAGGCCGGTCAACACCGGCCCGCCGCCGCAGGCGGACGGATAGCTGGCGTAAAAAGCATCGGCCAGCGCTACGTTCGTCGCGGCCAGGCTGGCCGTGGGGCCGCCGGCCAGCAAGGCTGACACGGCGAGGGCTAAACGCGAGACACTGAAACTGAATATAAGCGTTTTCATGGTTTGCGTCCTCATTAAGGAATTGTTTCAGTTAATTGGCGGGCCGCTGCGGCGTCCGCCGCCCCACCAGCCGCAAGCCGACCCAGCCAAACCCGCCGGCGCTCGCCAGCAGCCAAGCCGCCCCCGGCAACGGCACCGGGACAACATCACCGGCATGCACCGCCCAAGCCAGAAACCGCACATCCTTGGCATAGGCAAGCTGAGTGCCGTCGAACGTGTCGAAATTCCACACAAAATTGGGGTCAGCCGCCAAGGCGGTGCCTGTCCAGTAGCCGGATGCCTGGATATTGGTAAACAGATCGAAGTTGGCATTGTGGGAATCGGTGATCGGCGTGTCCGCCGTGCCGCCTAGGCCGTAGCTGAGATCGCCATAGAACAAATGGCCGAGTTCGCTGGTGACGCAGTCGTATTGCGACGGGCATGCCGGGTCTGCGCTGGGCAACCGCCAACCGCCGACACCGGCGAAGACTAGGCTGCTCGCCCAATCGTTGGCGGCTGCCGCGTCCACCAAGCCGCCGTCGGCACCCTGCGCCCCGGCGCTTTCGACGTATTGTGTGGCGGCATAATTGGCGTCTTGCAGCCATGTGATATTCAGGCTGCTGTCATAAACCAGCCCGCCGGGCCGGGCGGACAAGGCCGCCTGGCTTGCGGACGCGAATCCGAACCCCGCCAACAGAAGAATAAATCCTAAATGACATTGTGTGGTTTTCATTGCTCATACCCTATGTTTTATTATGGTGGAGTGGTGTGCGCCGGAACCCGGCACACGGCATAAAAGCCATATAAAAAAAGGTAATGATTCGAGCAAACCCCCTTTGCCTGCAAGCGGCTTGCGGCCCTGGCTTTGCCAGCGGCAACGGGTAAGCCTTAGGAGAAAAGTGGCGGCTAATGGGCGGTATAAAGCCCTTATCGACCTTTATAATTTTAAGTGGCGTTGTGAACCCGGACGAGGCCATGGTGCTTGCGCTGTGGACGGCTGGCAGCAGGCACCTACGCTTCCCAAGGCGGCTTGGCGCTTGCCGGGCAATCCAAGCTTCGGTGCGCTGCCGATTTACCTAGCGCAATCAAGCGGTTTTGCTATTTTTATGGCAACACTTCAAAGCCAAGTTTCAGCTTAGCCATAAAATGATAAAAATACAAATCGCCGCCATGCAGGCGGGCTACCGTTTACGCCGGGCTTGGCCCAAGCCCGGCACCAAGGCCAACCTCCACGGCCCGACGGCCAAGGTGCCGGAGCGATGCAGCAGCCAGCCTAAAATCACCGGGGCGAAATAGCCGCCCAAATTGCCGGCGGCGTTGATTACGGCGGCGCTGCCGGACAAAAAAGCGCCGTGGGCAAGGCCCAGCCCGGCATTGACGGCGAGGCGCCAGCCTTGTAAGGTGCCCATCGCGTGCCGTTTAACGGATGTTTGACACCTCAACAGATTGGGATTTCGCGGCGGCGCTGCCGATGCTTCCAAATCCATTGGAATTTTCGGGAGCCGTGAACGGTGCGCGATGCGCACCCTACATTACTTGAAAATTTTCATTTATACGGACAAAAATCATGTCGGAAAAAATAGTGACATTCAGTGATTATGGGGCAAAAGCAGCCCTACAGTTATCAAATGAACAATAGACATTATCAAAAACCTATTTATACTATTTTATCTATATGTATAAATAATTACGTATCCAGTCTATTGCCATAACCTGTGCCTATCGTTATCAGCCGATATGCCGCTTATGCTTTGGTAGAGAGTGTAGCGGTTAGTTGTTATAGTCAGCTACAAGCGCTGACCGATGTGTGCGGACTATGTTTTTCAATATCCGCTTGTCAATAGGCGGTTCGTCGGTGACAACTCCTAAACTTGTACAGCCCGCAGGCTAGCTCTATAACTTCGTCGTCGTAGTCGGCCTTTGTGTTGCGGAACACGTCCTTCACTATCCGGCAACGCTTGATGCCCGCAATGACATGCTCCACAATGACGCGGATACTGGAGATCAATCGATTGGCCTCTTTTTCCTCGCTGGTGAGTTCCCCGCCGCGCGGCTTCTTCTTCGGCTGGTGAATGTTCACCCCCTTGATTTCAAAGCCTTGGAATCCCTTGTCCTGGTAAAGATCGCATCCTTCCGGCAGACGGGTGCCTTCCTCGTCGCAAATTTCTTTGTCGTGCTTCTTGCCTTCATAAGTGGCGCTTAACCCCTTGACTTGACGGTCATCCAGCCCTGCAACTATATTATTTTTCAACGTGTGGCAATGGCTTTTGCCGCTATAGAAAAATTGTTGCACATCCTGGCCGCCCGGCCGGATGATGCGCCTTTCCGTGCCGTCCACTCCGTAGTCCTGTTTGCCTTCTTGCTCCAGCCTGGAAAGCATTTCATCGGATACCCTTGGAGGGATAAAATCATCTTTTTTTAGCGTTAGCCTGAGTACGAAACTGAGTTGATGGACAAGAAAGTTGGCCTCGCTCTGGCTAATCTCAAAGGAGTACGCCAAAACCGTTTGCAACGGATATGTTTTTAAGTAGAAAAGGATAAACAACAGCCGGTCTTCCATAGCGTCAAGCACATATGGCCTTCCACCCTTGCTTGGATCTTTTTCAGGTTGCTTCGTGTATTCGTTCCAAGTTTTAGCGAAGCTCGTACACAGTAGACATTATCATAAACTGGTTTCTGGCAGCGTTAGCCACCACTATTCTTTTGTCATTGCAAGCGATTGATATTAAAATGATTTCTGGTATTGACGGGGTTTTTTCAAGCGCATACCCTGAAAACTGGTTTTTGATAATGTCTAATACTTTAGCCTTACGATTGATGCCGCCAGCCTTGAGTATGCAGAAGCGGCGCAACACCTTATTTCCGCTTACCGTAAGCTGTTAGGGTTTGGCGTTTTTGCAAAACAAAAACCCGTCGCGGCTGGCGTTGACCTTGAAATACCCGGATTGAATAGGATTAAAGGGCTATGCGAAGACGGGGATTTTTACTATAGAACGGAAGCAGACCGCCAAGGCATAAGCTCCGCACATGCGGCGGCAGTAAAAGCGCTTACCGATAATCCTGCCATGCCCAAAATATTGAACGGTGCGCCGGGTTGATAATTGCCGCTTGCCTGTGGCTGGCGGTCGGCGTCCAGGTCTAGGGGCGATGGCTTCATTCAAGCCTAGCCGACAGTGCGCCCGCCGCCCCTTGCTTTAAGCTGTCCAGGTAGTCCGCCCAGGCTTGCATCATCTTGCGCCGCTCCGGCAAGTGTTCTGCCCTGTGGTAAGCGGCCCTGACTTTGGAGCGCTCGGCATGGGCAAGCTGTTTCTCTATCGCGTCGGGTTTCCAGTCTTGTTCATTGAGGATTGAGCAGGCCATGGCCCGGAAACCGTGGCCGGTCATTTCATCGGAACCATAACCCAGTCGGCGCAAGGCCGCGTTTATCGTGCCGTCGCTCATGGGCCGGTCTCTGGCGCGTTCACTGGGGAACAAAAACCGGCCGCCGCCGGTAAGCGGCCGCAGTTCCGCCAAAACCGCCAGGGCTTGCGCGGACAGCGGGACAATGTGCGGGCTGTTCATCTTCATTTTTTCGGCGGGTATGCGCCATTCCGCCCGGCCCTCGTCAAATTCCGCCCATTCCGCCGCCCGCAATTCGCCCGGCCTGACAAAGACTAGCGGGGCCAGGCGCAAGGCTTGGCGCACCACAAAAGACCCCCGGTAGCCGTCAATCGCCCGCAACAGCGCTCCTATGTCTTTGGGATCAGTGATTGCGGCAAAGCTTTTGCCGTAGGCCGGCGGGATGGC
>JBJSYU010000005.1:0-2999 GCA_046089945.1 Candidatus Methylumidiphilus sp. | reverse complement strand
GTTTTGCCTCGCTTGCTCACTTGTTCAGATTCACATTGCGGACAACAAACGGATACTGGCGCCATCTCTCAGTTGCTCCAAATTGGCAGTTACGACTCGTGGCCTTCCGGCAGGTGGGCGCTGCGGTGCAGCCGGCGGGTGAACCGGCCGGGGCTGGGCCACCGCGTCAAGTAGCGCTGCCCGGACAGGAACGCCTGGGCGCGCGCCAGGTTTCCCCCGAAGCACCGGGCCGCCACCCGCGTCGCCGTGAGGATTTTCCCGTCCCCGACTTCGCGCCGGAGGTCTTTCCAGTGCCGCAGGGCCTTCGGCAGGCCATCGCACAGGCAGTAAACGAATACGATGTAGGGTTCATCGGGAGCCTCGCCAGTCGTTCGTTAGTAGGGCGCTGACAACGTAGCAGCCATCAATGGACTCCGCGCCGAAGGTGGCAACTCGGGTTACATTATGGCTTTGAAGCTCGGCTGTGCCGCCGACGCGCCATTGTCGCCGTGGTGCCGGCATCCTTGCCGGCCAAAATTGGGAAACGTGCCAAATGTCGGCAAGGATGTCGGCGCTACGTTTGCTGGGCAAACCTAAAACCCCAGCGCTGCTGTTTTTCCCACCGCCGCATTGCTTCCCGCCGCCTGCCTGAACCACAATAGGCGGGCGCAAGCCACCGGCCTGCCCGTCTGTTCAATCCATTGCCACATCCAACGAGGCGTTTGATGCGTTACCTACCCCTGACCGACACTGACCGCCGCCTGATGCTGGAGCGCATCGGCGTGGCGGCGGTGGATGATTTGTTCGCCGATGTGCCGGAGGCGGCACGATTGGCGCAGCCCTTGCCGGCCTTGCCCAGGCACCAGGCCGAGTTTGAAGTCGAGCGGCTGGTGGCCGGGCTGGCGGCGAAAAATCTGAGCGCCGCCCGCTGCCCGTCGTTTTTAGGCGCCGGGGCTTACCGCCACCATATTCCGGCCAGCGTCGATCAATTGCTGCTGCGCGGCGAGTTTTTGACGTCGTACACGCCGTATCAGCCGGAAGTCAGCCAAGGCACGCTGCAAGCCTTGTTTGAGTTCCAGACGCAAGTCGCGCTGTTGACAGGCATGGAAGTCGCCAATGCCTCGATGTACGACGGCGCGACCGCCTGCGCCGAGGCGGTGATGATGGCGAACCGCGTCACCGGCCGCAGCAAGGCGCTGTTGTCCGGGGGCTTACATCCGCATTACCGCGACGTGGTGCAGACCTTGGCGCAGGCCACCGGCTTTGCGATGAACGCCCCGCCCGCCGATCCGTTCCAGCCCGGTCGCTTGCAGATGGCTGATCTGGCTTCGCGCATTGACGCGGAAACCTCCTGCGTGGTGGTGCAAAACCCCAATTTTTTTGGCCGCTTGCGCGATTTGACGCCGCTGACGGAAGCCTGCCAGGCGCAGGGGGCGCTGCTGGTGGTGGTGGTCGCGGAAGTCGTGTCGCTGGGGCTGTTGCAGCCGCCGGGGGCTTATGGCGCGGATATCGTCGTTGCCGAGGGGCAGAGCCTGGGCAACGGCCTAAGCTTCGGCGGGCCGCATGTCGGGCTGTTTGCCTGCAAGGCGAAATATGTGCGGCAGATGCCGGGGCGGCTGTGCGGCCAAACCGTGGACGCCGACGGGCGGCGCGGCTTTGTGCTGACCTTGTCCACCCGCGAGCAGCACATCCGCCGCGAGAAGGCGACCAGCAATATTTGCACGAATTCCGGGCTGTGCGCGTTGGCGTTCAGCATCCATTTGAGCCTGCTCGGCGAGGACGGCTTCACCGGGCTGGCCGAGTTGAACCACGCCAAGGCGGTGCAGTTTGCCGAGATGATCGGCAAGGTGACGGGTTGTCGGGTCATCAACGACAGCTTTTTCAACGAATTCACCATAGAACTGCCGGTGCCGGCCGAGGAAGTCGTGGAGAAAATGGCGCTGGCGCCGATTTTGGCCGGGGTGCCGGTCAGTCGGCTGTTTCCCGATGACCCGACGCTGGATCGGCTGCTGCTGGTGGCCGTGACCGAACTGACGCAAACCGAGGACATGGACGCTTTCATCCAACATTTAAGAGGCTGCCTATGAACCCGCAAGGCCGACCGACCCGCCCACAGGGCGAAGCGGGCGAGGTTGAATCCGCAGGATTCGCCGAGCCGTTGATTTTTGAGCAAGGCCAGGACGGCCGCTGCGGCGTGGATCTGCCCGCCGCGCCGACCTGCGAACAGCGCCTAGGCGATTTGCGCCGCGTCGGCAAGATTGGCCTGCCGGGGCTGTCCGAGCCGCAGGTGGTGCGTCATTACACCCGCTTGAGCCAGAGCAATTTCAGCATCGACGGGCAGTTTTATCCGCTGGGTTCCTGCACGATGAAGCACAACCCGCGCCTCAACGAAAAGCTGGCGCGTCTGCCCGGCTTGGCCGATTTGCACCCCTTGCAGCACTTGTCCACGGTGCAGGGGGCTTTGGAATTGATCGACCAGTTGGCGTTATGGCTGAAAACCTTGACCGGCATGCCGGCCGTCGCGCTGTCGCAGGCGGCCGGGGCGCAGGGCGAGTTCTGCGGCATGGCGACGATCAAGGCGGCGCTGGCGGCGCGCGGCGAAACGCGGACGAAAGTGCTGGCCCCGGAATCCGCGCACGGCACCAATCCGGCCACCGCCGCCGCGCTGGGCTTCAGCGTGGAGACCTTGCCGGCCAACGCCGAAGGCCGCGTCGATCTCGACGTGTTCCGCGCCAAGCTGGGGCCGGACGTGGCGGCGATCATGCTGACCAATCCGAACACCTGCGGCTTGTTTGAGCGCGACATGCTGGCGATAGCCGAGGCGATCCACGCCGCCGGGGCGTATTTTTATTGCGACGGGGCGAACTTCAACGCCATCGTCGGGCGCGTGCGCCCGGCGGATTTGGGCATCGACGCGATGCACATCAATCTGCACAAGACGTTTTCGACGCCGCACGGCGGCGGCGGGCCGGGCTCCGGGCCGGTGGTGTTGAGCGCCGAACTCGGCCAGTTTGCGCCGC
>JBJSYU010000004.1:0-7268 GCA_046089945.1 Candidatus Methylumidiphilus sp. | reverse complement strand
CGCCCGCCGCCGCCGCCGCCCAGCCGGCGCGGACTTTCCATTTGCCGCGCCCAACCCAGCGCCGCCGACTGCCCGCCCAACCTCCCGTTCTCCATGCTGCCCGACTGGTGCGACCAGCCGCATTTCCAAGCCCTCACCCGCTGCCCGCGCCGCCTGCAAGCCCGCGTCTACTTCCCCGACGGCCACCACGTGGACTACGCCCTGCGCCGCGACGGCACGGGCCTAGTCCGCTTCGGCCACAGCCCGCAATGGCGCCCCGCCTGGGACTGGACGCCAGACAACACCGGCCGGCTCCGCCCCGTGGCCCGGCGCGGCTGCTGCCTATGCCGATAAAACCGCCCTGTCGCCCGACGGCAACAGCCTGATTTAGCGGCTAAAAATGAGGGGGCGGCGCTTGACACTGGATGCGAATCCCTCAATCATTAGGCGCAAAGCCGATGCTGAAAAAGTCTCCGTCATTCCGGCCGGGAGCCGGAATCCAGCGTCCAAGGATGGCGAATTAGCCCGCCCCCCGGCTTTGGCCTTAATGGAACCTGATTATCGAGAATACTCAGCCGATGCCGAAAAAGTCTCCGTCATTCCGGCCGGGAGCCGGAATCCAGCGTCCAGGGAAGGCAAACCGCCCGGCTAACACCCACTTGACGCAGCGCAAACCGTTTCTTGTGATTGGCTAATTGCAGTGACAAACCTTGAGGATATTCCAATGGTTGCCATCCCATCGGCATTGCTTGAAAAATTACAAAACCTCCCGCCGCAACGCTTGGCGGAAGTGGAAGACTTCGTCGAGTTTTTGGCGATACGCGAAACCCGCGCTGCCGCCGACCAAACATTAACCCAATCACTGGCGAAACTCGACGCCCTAAACCTGCCGCCGTTGACTGACGAAGAGATCGAAGCCGAGATTCAAGCCGCACGGCAAGAACGCTCGGCCTTGCGGGCCTGATATGCGGGTTGTGCTTGACACCAACACCTTAGTCTCCGGCGTGATTTCGGCAAACGGCCCACCCCGCCGACTACTGAATGCCGCAAGGGCGCAAGCGTTTACATGGTTTACCAGCCCCGCCCTGCTGGCAGAATTGCTGGATGTGCTGTCACGCGAAAAGTTTACCCAACGCCTGTCGCAAGCCGGTTTGTCAGCGCAAGGCATTGTCTCGGATTTATGGGCAGAATGTCGGGCGAAAAGAGACGCGCCCAACCTATCCGGCGCAGCCGATGCTGAAAAAGTCTCCGTCATTCCGGCCGGGAGCCGGAATCCAGCGCCCAAGGATGGCAACTAGCCGGTCGCCATAAAACTTGACTCAGCGAAAGCCGTATTTTCCAGTCGGCTGAAACATCGTGATAATTGAGCAGCTTAAAACCTGCCAGAAACCGCCAAGCATCGACCCATGAGGATATAACCATGACCACCATTGCCTACGAATTCACCCCCGACATATTCGCAGCGCTACGCCTATCGCCTGCCCTGTCGCCGGCCAAATGCGCATCGCCGCCGCTGTCCAATGGTAGGTCAAAACACATAGAGACGAACCCAACCGTATATATCGATTTTGCCCGCAAAAGGCGACAAAGTTCCCATCGCGTTGCGTTTGGGTTGGGTGGCTTTACAAGAATTCGATGCTTTTTATAAGCTTGAGGTCGTAGTTATGATGAGAGTATTGATTTCGTGCTTGTTATTTAGCCTAGCATGGGCTTTGCCAGCAGTCGCCGAACGCGGATTGACACGGATTCCCTCTGCTGGTGGAGCAAACCGAGTAGCCTTGGTTGTCGGCAATAGCCATTACACGCATGTCCCCATTCTGCATAATCCTGGCAACGACGCCAAGCTGATTGCCCAGGCCCTACGTGCTCAAGGCTTTGATTTGGTTGGCGATGGAGCCATGTTCGATCTGGACAAAGCCGGACTGGATCGGGCTTTAAAAAAATTCGGCGACCGCTTGGCCCAAACTCCTGGTGCAGTGGCCGTGTTCTACTATTCCGGTCATGGCCTGCAAGCGGATGACCGCAATTACTTGTTACCGGTGGATGCCAACCCAAACAAGCCCTCCGACCTACGCCGCCAAACCGTCACAGCCGATGATGTGGTGCAGGAAATGAAGGATGCTGGCGCGGCTCTCAACGTAGTGATACTGGATGCTTGCCGCAACAACCCGTTTGGTGAACGAGGTGTGCGCGATACCAGCCCAGGACTAGCCGAGATGCGCCAGGTGCCCAAGGGAACACTGATCGTCTATGCCACCCAGCCCGGCAACGTGGCCCAGGATGGCCCTAAGGACGGGAACAGCCCTTTCGCTGCCGCATTGGGCAAGGCCATCGGCCGGTCTGGGCTGGAACTGCGGCGGACATTCGACGCCGTGGGTTTGGACGTGATGAGTGCCACCCGCGATGTGCAGCAGCCATGGATGTCAAATTCGCCGCTAGAGGGTGAGTTTTGCTTCGCGGGGTGTGCGACGGTTGAGTCCGATACCATGCTGCAATTACGCGAGGCGGAGGAGAAAATTCGGCGGTTGACAGAGGGGCGGCCAGCAGAGAAAACCCCGGCACAATTTTCAACGGATATGAAGGCAGACTCGAATTCGCAGGGACTATTCCCGAAATTCGAGCCAGTGCCGAATGGGGAGACCGTCCGCATTTGCGATGAAAGCGGTTGCTTTGACCGTCCCAAAGGCTATGCCTCCTTTCACCCTGAGAGGTTATCCCCACAGGAGCGGCAGGAAAACGACCGCTATGCCGCGCTAGAAAGTCTTGCCGCCCAAGATTCACGCGCAGCGTATGACTTGGCGTTGCGGTATTTTCGCGGCGATGGCGTTCGGCAGAACCCATATCAAGCCATCAAATGGATGCGGGCCGCAGCGGAAAGGGGCGAACTCAACGCGCAAATGGCCTTGGGCAGGCTTTATCTCACGGGTCTCGCTGAAATGGGGGCCGATCCCGGCGAGGCCGAACGATGGTTATCGGCCGCCGCCGCTGGTGGCGACCGGGAAGCGCCTGCCTTGCTTAAGGAAGCGACCGAAGCCAGAAAGAGCAAGCAGGCCCAATATGACTGGTATGCGCGGCATCGCTCCGTCATCTATCAATACTGGCATTCTGGATACACTTACCTTTGGCGGTGGCAGGATGGGCGCTGGTGGCTGTACTAGCTTTGGTGATAGCATGGAACACTGCGTAGGCGCTTTTTTACTTTTTTTTGGGGCGCGGCTGCAAATCCGTCAAAATTTATCCCGAATGAACGATCATGTCACCAAGGTCGATTTTTGGGGTGGGACGCGGGAAGCCGGTCGGTTTAAACTTGCGTCTGCTAAGAACCTTGTCACCCGTGATGCGGTGACAAGGAATTTTGTGAGAAAGGTGTAATTAATCTGAATGAGGTAGTTTGTCCATGACTAGGAAGAAGATAAAAACTCTGACGATATTGATTTCTATGCTCCTGCTTGGAGCCTGCGCAAAAAAAGGCGGCATACAGACTGGTGTCAGCAATAGTCTGACGCCGGGTAGCGCTGCCGGCGCGACGAGCGTGAATGCCAATAAATCTTTAGTCCGTTGCCCTGTCCCGCTGGGTACGCTCGCCGTGAACGACGGCAGATATCAGGGCACAAAAGCCGTCAAAACTGTTGAGCCTCTCATTAGGCTCGTCGTGCAGCAGTCCAATTGCTTTAAGATTACCGCTGTCGGCAACGCTGCGACCACGCGCATATTGAACGAAATTACCGACGCTCAAAGAAGTTCCGGAGAATATCGACCGGGATCCAAGCAACACGCAGGCCAGCGGGTTGCGGCAGACTATCTTCTTGACCCTCAAGTGATTGTCGATAACGAAACCACTGGCGGGGAAAAAAGCAATCTGGGGGCGGGAGCGGCCGGCTTGTTAGGCAGTGTGATTGGAGTGCCTAGCCTCGGCACTGCGGTTGGAATGCTTTCGAACGCGGTGGAAACCAAGACCTCAGAAGTTGCCCTGACGTTGACCGACATTCGTTCGACAGTGCAGGTGGCGATGGGCGAAGGCAGCGCGGAGACCACCAATCTCAGCAATTCACTAGGGGGTTGGGGTGGCCTTCTCAGTGCCGGCGGAGTGGGCGGGCTGGCAGGAAACTTGAGTAGTTTTACCAAAACACCGGAAGGCCAGTCCACGGCCGCCGCGTTTTTCGACGCCTACAACAACCTTGTGCAAGCCTTACAAAACTATAAACCGCAGGACGTACAAAACGGATCGGGGCAAGGAGGTATGTTAGACACCGGCAAATAGCGTGACACAAAGGCCATAATAATGGCATTGAGCTGGATGGGTATACCTACTTCGCCGGCATATCCTATATTCGGGTAGGGTGGGCGGACGGATCTATCGTCTGCCCATGCGAAATCTGCATAATGGGTGGGTAAGCAAAAAGACGCCTGCCCACCCTACGCTAACAAAAAGAAGCCACGCCATGATTGAGTCGGCTAGAGTGGGCAGACGGCTTTATCGTTCCTGATTAGCAAGATGCTCCAGCCAGCCAGGAGAAGCGCTTGCGCTGAATCCAATTGTTTGGAACCCGGCCAGTTTGCCATCCCTAGACGCTGGATGCCGGCTCCCGGCCGGAGTGACGGAAATTTTTCAGCATTGGCTGAACCAGCTTGCTAATCAGTCATGTAGTCATGTAGAGTGGCCATCACGCAGCATTCACGGATGCTGCCATTTGCACGGACGCGGATTGGGAAGGCAACGTTGCGGCATTTCCAACAACATCGGCTCAACCGGCATTCGTGAACGGTGCGCATTCCACAGAACTCGAATTAAATCGACATGATGAGTCATAAAGAAAATGGCTTTTTATACGCTTATATCACTCACACATTCTTACAATAAAACACTGAGGTAAACATATGAAAGGCATGGTATTCACGGAGTTCTTGGAAATGGTCGAAACCACGTTTTCCCAAGACATGGTTGATGATATTCTCGATGATGCCAATCCGCCCTCCGGCGGGGCTTACACAGCGGTTGGCACTTATGACCATGCAGAATTGGTGGCTATGGTGGTGGCGCTGTCGCAGCGCACTGGCGTGGCGGTGCCGACTTTGATAAAAGCCTTTGGCCAGCATTTATTTTCAGTTTTCTCTAAAAACTACCGCCAGTTTTTTGAGCATGTCCCAGATGCGTTTACCTTTTTGTCCGGGATTGAGGAAGTCATCCACGCCCAAGTCATCAAACTTTACCCCGACGCCGACCTGCCACGGTTTGAATGCCAGCGCGAGGGCGAGGTGTTGTATATGACTTATTATTCCCTGCGCCATTTTGCCGATTTGGCGGAAGGCTTGATTTTGGGCTGCGGCATCTATTTCGGCGAAAACCTGATACTCCAGCGGCAGGAAATCGACGCCAACACCACCCGCTTTGTCATCAGCAAGCAATAGTCCTCGATGAACCCGCAGATTGCCGACGACTTGACCGCCTTGGAGGCCAAATGGCTACGCCGTTTTGAGCGCGAACGCAAAGGGCGGAAAGAAGCCGAGCAATTGCTTGAGCAAAAAAGCCTAGAACTGTTCAACAGCAATGTGCAATTGCGCGCGCTGGCGGACAGTCTGGAAATGATGGTGGCCCAGCGCACCGAGGAGCTGGCGGAAGCGTTGCAGCAGGCGCAACGCGCAACGGCGGCGAAAAGCGATTTTCTGGCGACGATGAGCCATGAAATCCGCACACCGATGAACGGCGTGCTGGGCATGACCGACATCCTGCTGGAGACGCCGCTCAACGACGAGCAGCTTTATTACATGCGGGTGATTAAAAATTGCAGCCAGACGCTGTTGACCATCATCAACGACATCCTCGACCTGTCGAAAATCGAAGCGGGCAAGCTGGAACTCGAAAGGATTCCTTTCAAACTCAAACACCTGCTTGATGAATTGCTGGAGATTTTCCGCCCGCAAATCCGTGACAAAGGGCTGAAATTATTCAGTGCGCTGGACAGCGACCTGCCCGGCACGCTGCTCGGCGACCCCACCCGGCTGCGGCAGATTTTCTTCAACTTGCTGTCCAACGCCATTAAATTCACCGACACCGGCGCCATCACCGTGCAGTTGCAAACCACCGCAACACCCGGCCTGCTGCAAGCCACGGTCAAAGACACCGGCATCGGCATTGCTCAAGAAGCCCAAGCCCAACTGTTCAGCGCATTCAACCAAGCCGACGTGTCCATCACCCGCCAGTATGGTGGCACGGGCTTGGGGCTTGCCATCTGCGCCCGCCTCAGCGCGATGATGGGCGGGCAGATTTGGGTGGAAAGCCAAGCCGGACACGGTGCCGCCTTCCACTTCACATTTGCCGCCCCGGCGGTTGCAAGCGCACCGGAGGAAGCGGCGAGCGTGGCGCAAACCCTTGTCGCGCTGGCGCATTTGCGGGTTTTGCTGGTGGAGGACAACGCCATCAACCGCGCCATCGCCCGCAAGATGATCGAAAAGCTGGGCATCACGCTGGACATTGCCCACGACGGCTTGCAAGCCCTCTGCCAAGTCGAACAGAACCGCTACGACATCATTTTGATGGACATGCAAATGCCCAACATGGACGGCCTCACCGCCACCCGCCGCATCCGTGCGATGGACATCAAGCAACCCCGCATCATCGCCCTCACCGCCAACGCCTTCAACGAAGACCGCCAAGCCTGCCGCGACGCCGGCATGGACGATTTTTTAACCAAACCCATCAGCCTTGACAAAATCACTGAGAAGTTAAGCGAATACAGCGCTCACAGAATCGCTGATTAAAGCCCCTACCCTGCTATGCGGGAGGGGCTTTTTATTGCTTGCTTGTTCTACTGATGAACCGCCGTCAATCACACGCAATAAGAGTATTGTTAAAAAAATAGTCGGGCAGGGTAGGCGAACTGCTTTATCGCTCCTAATTAGCAAGATGCTTCAGCCAGCGGGGGGAAGCGCTTGCAAAGGAAGGGAATTATTCTAAACGAATAAAGCCCGCATTCGCGGGCTTTCGAGACGCTATTGGATTGCGTTGTATGGATATATGGAGGTGAGGTCTCAACCGCATTGCCCTACGAAAGCCTTATCATTAAGCACTTTAGGCGTTCGTGGTTTTGTTGCTACCCCCAAACTTACCCCCGCCTAGTTGCCCTAATGTACCATTTCTACGGGGTTGCGCTCAAATTGGCCTTGATGCGCTGCACAACCGACGTGCCTACGCCATGCAGCTTGGCGGTCTTCAAGATGCCGGTTCCCTGCCTGAGCGTGTCACGAATCGCCGTCTCCTGCTTGGCTTCGGTCTTCGGGCGTCCTAGGAT
>JBJSYU010000003.1:0-3364 GCA_046089945.1 Candidatus Methylumidiphilus sp. | reverse complement strand
CGCTCCATCTCGGCCGGCGAGGCGGCGAGGCGGAGGTCGCTGCGGATGCCGGTCATCATCGTCCCGTACTGCTCCATCGCCAGGATCGCCATGCGGTGCGCGACGTGATCGTCGAAACCCCAGGTCTCCTGCGAGCGTCGGACCTGGTTGGCGAACGGCCCGCCGCCGGGAACGATGAGGCTGTCGGTTTTGGCCAGGGCGTTAAGCCAGTGCGGCAGGTGCGGCGAGTTGGCGAGGCTGCCGCCGAGTTTGACGACCCATGGCGGCTTGCCGGGGTTTTCAGGCGTAAAAGTCATCGGGCGCGGCGGCGAAGTGTTTGAGCAGGGTTTGCAGGGCGGCGGCTTTGTGGTGGCATTCGCGGTATTCGGATTCCAGTTCGGAGTCGGCGACGATGCCGCCGCCAGCCCAGAAGCGGATGTTGCCGGCGCTGTGGACGAGGGTGCGGATGGCGATGTTGGTGTCCATGCCGCCGTCGTAGCCGATGTAGCCGATGGCGCCGCAGTAGACGCCGCGCCGGTTCGGCTCCAGTTCTTCGATGATTTCCATGGCGCGGATTTTCGGCGCGCCGGTGATGGAGCCGCCGGGGAAGCTGTCGCGCAGCAGGTCGAGGGCGTGTTGGCCCGCCGCCAGCCGGCCGCGCACGGTGCTGACGAGATGGTGGACGGTGGCGAAGCTTTCGACGGCGAACAGCACCGGCACATGCACGGAGCCGGGTTGGCAGTTTTTGCCGAGGTCGTTGCGCAGCAGATCGACGATCATCAGGTTTTCGGCGCGGTCTTTCAGGCTTTCGCGCAAAGCCTGCATGCTGTACATGTCTTCTTCGGGGTTGGGCGAGCGCGGGCCGGTGCCTTTGATGGGCTTGGTTTCGACGATGCCGTCTTGCACCCGCAAAAAGCGTTCGGGCGAGGAGCTTAAGATTTGCGCTTCGCGGTAGTTCAGATACGCGCTGAACGGGGCGGGGTTGATGTGGCGCAGGATTTCGTAGGCCGTCCACGGGCTGCCCTGACAGGGTGCGGCGAAGCGCTGGGCGAGGTTGACTTGGTAGCAGTCGCCGTCGCGGATGTAGCGTTGGATGCGCTGGAAGGCTTGGGCGTAGCCGTCGTGGCTGAGGTTGGCGCTGACCGGGCCGCTGACGCGGAAGCTTTTGCGCGGCAGGTCGATGGTTGGCAGATGGCTGAACACATGGCATAGATGCGGCCAGCGGGCAGCGGTGGCCGGGTCGCGGCCTTGGCCGACCAGCCAAGTGCGGCGTTCGTGATGGTCTACGACTAAGGCCCAGTCGTAGAGGCCCGCCAGCATGTCGGGGATCTGTTCGGCGTCGGCGGCGAGCGTCGGCAGTTTTTCCAGCCGCCGCGCCAAGTCGTAGCCGAAATAGCCCAAGGCGCCGCCGGGAAACGGCAGGCCGGGAACGGGCGCGATGCCCTGCCCTAGCGCCTGTTTGAGCAGTGTGAATGGATTGTCGGCGGATTGGCGGGTGTGGCCGTGTTCGCGGATGGTCGTGCTCTCGCCGCAGGTGGCCAGGGTCAGGTAGGGGTCGGCGGCGAGGATGTCGTAGCGGCCTTGGCGGCTGTGCGGGTAGCCGCTGTCGAGGAACACCGCCCACGGGCTGTCGGCCCAGGGCGCGAATAGCGCGGCGCTGTCTTCGTAATAGGGCAGTTCTGCCAGTGTCGGTTTGGGTTCAGGCATGGCGGCGCTCCGCCAACAGATAGGCCAGCGCCACGGCGGGCGCGCAATCCGCAATGTGGAACCCGTGCGGGCGGGCGGGTGTGGGGAACAAGTCGTCGAAGTCCAGGTAGGGGTGGGCCAGCCGCCGCGCCAGTTCGTGCGCCAGAAAACGTCCGACGCCGGCGCCGATGACAGGCGCGTCTTGGCCCAGCAGGTTGCGTGAGAGTTGCCGCTGGCAGGCGTCGGTCAGGCGGGCCAGTTGGCGTTCGCGGAAATAATAGGCCAGCCGCCGCCAGACCGCCATGTCGGCGGATTCCAAGTCGCGGCCGGCCAGCCGGGCCAGTCGGCGGGCGCTGGCTTCCGGGGTTTTGGCGGCGCCGTCCGCCGTCGCGGATTGGTCGGCGTGGGCGGGCAATTCGCCGGTCAGCCGGTAGACGTCGGCGGTGGTGGCGAAATGTTCGGCCATCAGCCCCACCCATTCGCCGTCCAGCGGCGCGGCATCGGCGATGGCCATCAGCGAGGTGCGCACCGCGCCGCTGTAGACCAGTTCGCCATGGCGCAGGCGTGCGCTGTCGGTGTGGCCTAGCGCCTGCGCGGCGCCGTCGCGCAACACCAGCAAATCCGTCGTCGTGCTGCCGATGTCGAGCAGCAGGGCTTGCGGGGTTTGGCGGGCGGCATAGAGGCCGGTCGCCAGCCAATTGGCCGAGGCGATGGCGGCGACATGGCCGGGCCGCACGGCGTTGGCGTCGATAAAGCCGGTCGCGCCGGCGAATACGCGAATGTCGGCGCTCGGCACGTGTTCCGCCAAGGCATGCAGCAGGCCGAACACGCCGGCCTCGCGGTGGGCGAACAGGTCGGCCAGTTCGCCGGTCATGGTGACGGCGTGGCGGCAACCGGGCGCGGGCGGCATTTCAGCGAGAATGGCGCGGGCGGCGGCGTGGAAATGTTCCAAGCCCAGCCACAGCGGGCAGGGTTGCTGGGCGACGCCGGCTAAGTGTCCTGCGTCCAGCGCGGCGGCTTTCAAATGGGCGCCGCCGATATCCCAGCCGATCAGGTCAACCGCCATGGCTTTGCCCCAAACGGATGTCCACGGGCTGGCCTAGGTGTGGGCGCGGGTTGGGCAGTTGGCCGGTGCGCAGCAGTTCCAACACGGCGGCGGCCGGGTTTTCGCCGGTGGCGGCGTGGATCGCGGCATAGGAGGTGGTCAGGCGCGGGTTGATTTCCAAGATGACCGGGCCATCGCTGGTCAGGATAAGGTCGATGCCGGCATAGCCCCAGAGATCCGGCAGCGCGCGGGCGACGCCTTCGGCCAGCGTTTGCCAGTGCCGGCCGGGGTCGGCGTAGGCGTTGACTTGGCAACCTTGAAGTCGGAAGCCGGTGGCGGTTTGTTCGATCATTTGCCGGTTGACGCACAGCAGCCGCGCTTGGCCTTGCGCGAATATCGCCGAGAGGCTTAAGGCTTCGCCGGTCAACAGGGGTTGCATGACGAGTTTGGCATGGGCGCTTGCGTCGGGCCGTTGCGCCGGGTCGCGGATGATGGCCGCGCCTTCGCAGCCGGCGCCGTCGTCGGGCTTGATGACCAGCGGCCCGTCGGGCCAGTGCGCAATCTCGGCCAGCGCCAGCGTCGGCACGACCGGCATGCCCTGTGCGGCCAGCCGCCGGGCGGTCGCCTGTTTGCTGGCGGCGACGCGGACGGCGG
>JBJSYU010000002.1:0-4456 GCA_046089945.1 Candidatus Methylumidiphilus sp. | reverse complement strand
AGCCCCATCTCCCTCAGGGAGAGGGCTGGGGTGAGGGGAAACGCCCGATGCTCTTTGCTCACAGCCATTATCTTTAAACTGTGATAAACCACCCAATGGCCGAACAGTCAGCAAAAACCTCTCCCGCCCTGTTAGCCGCCGTCGCGGCGCGGGTCGAACGCCTGCCGGTCTCCGGCTTCCACCGCCGCTTCATCACCCTAATCGCCTTAGGCGGCTGGTTTGATTTCTTCGACATTTTCATGATGGCCTATTTGGGCGCGGGCCTGCAACAGTCCGGCTTCCTGAGCCGCGAAGCATTCGGCCTGACCTTGGCGGCCGGCTTTGTCGGCATGTTCATCGGCACTGTGCTGTTCGGCATGGGCAGCGACCGCTTCGGGCGGCGCACCGCCTTCATTTTCATGCTGCTGATTTACTCGCTGTTCACGCTGCTCGGCGCGTTCGCGCCCGACGCGCACTGGCTGATGGCCGCTAGGCTGCTGGCCGGGATCGGCATCGGCGCCGAATTGGTGGTCATCGACACCTACGTCACCGAAATGCTACCTAGCGCGGTGCGCGGCCGCTATGTGGCGATTACCCAAGTGGTGGGTTTCACGGCGATTCCAGTCGTCGCGCTGTTGTCAAAATGGCTGATTCCCATGCATTGGCAGATGGACGGCTGGCGCTGGGTCATGGTCATCGGCGCGGCGGGGGCGGTGTTCGTCTGGCATCTGCGCCGCGCCCTGCCGGAGTCGCCGCGCTGGCTGGAAGGCCAAGGACGCCACGCCGAAGCCGAAGCCATCCTCGCCGAGATCGAACGCGAAGTCGAGCGCGACACCGGCCCGCTGCCCCGGCCCGCCGCCGCCGCGCCGTTGGCCCTCGCCAAGCCCCGCCTTGCCGAACTGCTGCGCCCGCCCTACCGCCGCCGCACCCTGCTGATGCTCGGCTTCCATCTGCTGCAAACCATCGGCATCTACGGCTTCGCCAACTGGGCGCCGACCTTTCTGCTGGCGCAAGGCAAAAGCCTGGGGCAGTCGCTGGAATATGGCTTTTGGATTGCGCTGGTCAGCCCCATTGGCCCGGTATTGGGTTTATTGACCACCGAGCTATTCCAACGTCGCACGGCCTTAGTCGTTTTGCCCTTGCTAATGGCCGCAACCGGATTTCTATTCCCGCTGGCCGACACCGCGCTGCTGATAGTCTGCGTCGGCGCGGCGCTGACGATATTCAGCTATTGGTTTTCGGCAATATTGCATGCCTATCAAGCCGAACTGTTCCCAACCCGCTTGCGCGCCACTGGCGTGGGTTTTACTTACAGCCTCAGCCGGCTCAGCGCGGCATTTTCCTCGGTGATTATTGGGGCCTTATTGGCGCATGGCGTCATGGCGGTGTTCTTGTTCACTGGCGCGGCGATGGTGCTATGTGCGCTGTTGGTGGCCGTGCTGGGGCCGAAGACCAACTCTGTAGTATTGGAAGACTTGTCGGCTTAATCACGCCAACACCAAAACCTTCATGCCGACCTTGACCCGATCAAATAAATCCAACACATCCCCACTTTTCATGCGTATGCAGCCATGCGAGGCCGGCACGCCGGAAACCCCTGCATCTGGGCTACCGTGGATATAAATATACCGGCTGGCGGTATGCACAGTGCCGTAGCGGTTAAACCCCGGCTGCAAACCGTCCAGCCACAGTATCCGCGTCAGTATCCAATCCCGCTCCGGGTATTGCGCTTGCAATCCGGCATCATGGATTTCCCCCGTCCAGCGCCGCCCGACAAACACCGCGCCCAAGGGTGCGCCCGCGCCGATTTTGGCGCGTATCGACAGCCAGCCGCGTGGCGTGCAGCCGGAGCCTTGGATTTCCCCCGGCCCGTTTTTTGCTGTCGAAACTAAGTAGCTGCGCACGATATTGTCAGCCTCCAGCCAATCCATGCGCTGCTCCGCAATATTCACGCGCAAATAGGTGTTCGGAATCTCCATTAGCCTTTCTCAAACAGCGCTATCGATTCCACATGCGTGGTGTGCGGAAACATATCCATCACCCCCGCCCGCACCAATGTATAACCGTGTTCGTGAGCCAATAGCCCGGCGTCGCGGGCCAAGGTCGCCGGATTGCACGACACATACACAATCCGGCGGGCCTGCCAATGTCTGGCATACGCCAAAATCTCCATCGCCCCGGCCCGCGAAGGGTCTAGCAATACCTTATCGTAACGCCGACTTGCCCAAGGCACATCTTGTGTTTGCGTCAAATCAGCGACATGAAACTCGACATTCTGCAAACTATTATCCAAGGCATTTTGCCGCGCCCGCGCCACCGCCACAGCACCACCCTCGACGCCGACGACTGTCCCGGCCTTTTGGGCCAGCGGCAGCGTGAAATTGCCGATGCCGCAAAACAAATCCAGCACAGTTTCATGTGGCTTAGGGTCTAATGCCGCCAACACCCGCCCGACCATATGCTGGTTGATGGCGACATTGACCTGGGTAAAATCGGTGGGCTGGAACTTGAAGGCCACGCCGACATCCGGCAAAGCGTAACTCAGCAACGGTGGGTTTTCCGGCCACAGCGCAAACACCGAATCCGGCCCTTTCGGCTGCAAATAAATATCGAAGCCAAACTGCTGGCCAAAACCACGGAATATCTCCAAATCTTCCCCGCTAGGCGGCTCCATGACCCGAAACACCAAGGCGCTGCGGTTTTCGCCGACCGCGACTTCGATTTGCGGCACACGGTCTTTGATGCTCAACGCGGCGATCATCGCCGCCAAGTCGCGCAAATGTTCGCCGACCTGCGGATGCAGCACCGGGCAGGATTCAAGCTCGGCGACAAATGGACTGGATTTCTCGCGGAAACCCACCAGCAGCTTATCCTTTTTGGCGACCCACTTAACCCCCAGCCGCGCTTTGTGCCGATACCCCCAATGCGGCCCTTCCAATGGTGGCCATATCTCTTGTGGCTCGACTTTGCCGATGCGCCGAAACTGTTCCAGCAGCAGGCTTTGCTTCTCGGCAAGCTGCTGGCTTGCCGCCAAATGCTGCAAACTGCAACCACCGCAAATGCTGAAATGGGCGCAATGCGGATCAATGCGATGCGGGGAGGGCGTGATAATACACTCTGCGCGGCCTTCGGCAAAGTCGCGCTTAATCAGGGTATAGACAAAGTTCAGAGACTCGCCCGGCAAACCGCCATCAATAAACACCGCCTTGCCATCGACATGCGCGACACCGCGCAAGTCGTGGGCAAAGGATTCGATATGGGTTGTGACCGGGGTTTCGGGGAGCTTTTTGCGGTTGCGGTGTTTGGACATGGGCTAGTGACTGAATTTAGATTGGTACTCGCAAGCATTCCTGGAAAAAAGCAAAACCGCTTGCAAGTCATCTGCCTGCAAGTGGGGATAATTTTCCAGAATTTGCGCTTCGCTCCATCCAGACGCCAGCAGTTCCAACACGAAATCCACGCTAATCCGTGTCCCCTTGATCCTCGGCTTGCCAAATAAAGTGTTGGCGTCTGCAACAATATTATTTTGCCAATTCATCGGGTAAATCTTCGCTTCAATCAGGAAACACGCCCGTAGACAAATACCTGTCCCCCCGGTCGCAGATAATCACGGCAATCACCGCGTTTTCGACTTCCGCCGATAGCCGCAATGCCGCCGCCACTGCCCCGCCGGATGACACACCAGCGAAGATGCCTTCCTTAGATGCCAGCAAGCGTGTGGTTTCTTCGGCGGTATGCTGGTCTATGTCCATAATCCTGTCCACGCGGAACGATTCATATATCTTCGGCAGGTATTCCTCAGGCCAGCGGCGGATGCCGGGGATTTTCGATTCGCCTTCTGGCTGCACGCCGATGATTTGGATATCAGGATTTTGCGCTTTGAGATATTTCGAGGTGCCCATGATGGTGCCGGTGGTGCCCATGGAGCTGACGAAATGGGTGATTGTGCCTTGCGTGTCGCGCCACAATTCCGGGCCGGTGCCTAAGTAATGCGACAGCGGGTTGTCGGGGTTGGCGAATTGGTCGAGGACTTTGCCTTCGCCGCGCGCCTCCATGGCGCGGGCGAGGTCTATCGCTGCTTCCATGCTGCCTTTGGCCGGTGTCAGCAGGATTTCGGCGCCGAAGGCTTTCATCGTGGCGCGGCGCTCGGCGCTCATGTTGTCCGGCATGATTAAGGTCATGCGGTAGCCCTTGATCGCCGCCGCCATCGCCAAGGCGATGCCGGTGTTGCCGCTGGTGGCTTCGATCAGCCGGTCGCCGGGGCGGATGTCGCCGCGTGCCTCGGCCTGCTGGATCATGCTCAAGGCCGGGCGGTCTTTCACCGAACCGGCCGGGTTGTTGCCTTCCAGCTTGGCGAGGATGACGTTGGAGGTGTCGCCCGGCAGGCGTTGCAAACGGGCCAGCGGGGTGTTGCCGACATAGGATTCGATGGTGGGGTAATGCATGGCTTTGGGTCTCGCAGAAATCAGGGGGTTGC
>JBJSYU010000001.1:0-2637 GCA_046089945.1 Candidatus Methylumidiphilus sp. | reverse complement strand
CCTTGCCGGCCAGGCGTAGCGTCGGCATCCTTGCCGGCATTTGACGCATCCCCAAATTTTGGCCGGGATGCCGGTGCTACATGTCTTTTGGCCGGCAGGGATGCCGGCGCTACAGGTCACAGCTCGCCGCCGGACAAGGTGAAATAAAAAGTCGTGCCGGCGCCGGGCGCGGATTCCAGCCAAATGCGGCCATGGTGGCGTTCGACTAGGGTCTGCACAATCGACAGCCCGGCGCCGTTGCCGCCGCCATACTCCTCGCGCCCGTGCAGGCGCTTGAAAATCTTGAACACTTGCGTGTGGTGGCGCGGTTGGATGCCGATGCCGTTGTCGCGCACATAAAAGATGGCTTGCCGCGCGCAGCCTTCGGGCGCTTCGGGCCTAAGGTCTTCTTCCGGCCCCCAATAGCCGATTTCGATCCGCCGCCTAGGGCTGTCGTTGTATTTCAAGGCATTGGAGAACAAGTTGCTGAATATTTCGCGGACGCGCAGGCGGTCGCAGGCCACCGTCGGCAAGGGCCTGGGGATGACGATGTCGGCGTTCGCCTCCTCGCGGCGGGCGGCGACCATGTCCAGCGCCTCATCGACCACTTCGTTCAAGTCTACCGCGTGGCAGTCTAGCTGCGTGCGGCCGACGCGGGAAAAATACAGCAGCGAGTCGAGCAGGCTGTCCATGCGCTGCGTCAGCAGCAGCAGCCGATCCAGCCGGCGGCGGTTGTCTTCGTCCGAGGCCAGGCAGGTGTCCAGCAGTTGGTGGGCGTATTTGGAGATGCCGCGCAGCGGTTCCTTCAGGTCGTGGCTGGCGACATAGGCGAAGGTGTCCAACTCTTGGTTGCTGCGCAGCAGTTCGGCGTTCAGCGCGGCGAGGTGTTCGGCGCGGTTGACGACCAGTTGCATGATCTGCATGCGCAGTTCGACGGCGGCGGCGATCTCCACCGTCTTCCACGGCAGCGCGCGCAGCCGGGTGGATTCGCTGAACAGGTCGAACGACGCCCTAGGCGTCAGCCTGGGGCCGTTGGGGCCGACGGCCGTGGGTTTTTCGTATGGGTTGCCGGCCCAGTCAAAAGTCTGCACGGTCTCCGGGCGGAACCACAGCAGCAGGTTTTGCGGCGTGTGCGACAGGGTGACGGCCAACACGCCGCTGGCGCTGTCGGCCAAGTCCTCGCCCTGCGGATAGTCGCGGGCCAGGCTGTCGGTGGCATAGACCGGGTGGGCCAGCGATTGCAGCTCAGGCCGCCCCGCCAGCCAGTCCGCCAAGCCCTCAAGCTGGTTTTCGCCCGGCGTCCGCCCAACGCGCCACCAGCGCCCGCCATGGCGCAGCGCCGCGCCGCCGGCCTCGATGCCGTCCAGCAGGCTGGGCTTGCCTGCGGTCAGCGCGGTCACATCGCCGGCCTCTGCGGCGGCGGCGGTCAACTGCGTGTGTACGCCCTGCATGCGCAGCCGATAGGCGAAATGCTCGCGCTCCTCCGCCGCGCCGATCAGCAAAGACGCCATCTGCGCCAAAAACTCGCAGGCGGCGCGGGTCTGGTAAGGGAGGTGCGCGGGTGTGTGGTGGTGGCAGGCGATCATCCCCCACAACGTGCTGTCGCGGCGGATCGGCATGGTCAGCGACGCCCGCACGCCCATGTTGCGCAGGTATTCGGTGTACATCACCGAGGCGCCGCGCAGCGCGCAATAGGTCATGTCCAGCGGCCGGCCCGTGTCTGGATTGGCCAGCGGCACCAGCTCAAACAACGGCGCCTGGGCGTCCGGCAGCGGGCGTATCCAAATTTTGCCGAAAATGTCGCGCACCGGCTGGGGAATGTCCTCGGCGGGATAGTGCAGCCCCAGCCACGGCGGCAAATCGGCGCGGCGGCTTTCGGCGAACACTTCGCCGTGGCCGTCGGCGTGGAAGCGGTAGGCCATCACCCGGTCTAGGCCGGTCAGCGCGCGGACCTCATCGGCCGCAATCTGGCAGAAGCCGCGCAGCGTGGCGGCGGCTTGCAGCCGGCCCAGGGTTTTTTTCAAAATGGCGTAGTAGTCGGGCGTCTCGCCCCTCTTCAGGCCCGCCATCTCGAATTCGGCGATGGCGACGCCGCCCATGGTGTGGAGGGTGACATCCAGCGGGCCGACATCGCCTTGGCCCGGCAGGCTGAAGGCGAACAGCGGGTTGCGCTCGACCGGCTCGTCGTCCAGCATCTTGCGCAGGCGTTTGGCGCCCGCCGCGCCGACGGCGGCGGCGGCCGACTGGCCGAGCAGGTGTTCGGGCGGCTTGCCCAGCCAGAGCTTGCTGTTTTCGCTGGCTTGGAGGATGGTCAGGTCGGCCGGCCGCAGCGCCAGCAAGGCGCCATGGCTTTGGATGCAGCCGGGGGTTTGCACCGGCTCCGCGTCGCAGTGGGTGATGGTGCAGCCGTGGCGTTTGATGCTGTAGGGGCCGTCGGCCCAAGGCGGTGGGGTTGCGTCTGTCATGGCGAAATCTCTATTGTGCGTGGGGCTACGCTGCGCCGACTGGCCGGGCTTTGAACATGCAGATATTAGACTGGTTTTAAGCGGCGATTGCCACCCGTATGCGGACGGAGTGGCTGTGGCGGCTGATTTGTGCTGCCGGGTCGGCCAAAATTGGGAGTGTGCCAACGTAGCGCCGGCATCCCTGCCGGCCAAA